>NZ_QLYT01000059.1:0-61544 GCF_003269305.1 Paenibacillus sp. MDMC362 | reverse complement strand
GCTGAAGGTTCGCTTACCGGAGCGCAGATTGCCGACGGGGCCATCGGCAGCAGGCATCTCGGACCGGATGCCTTCAACAACTTCTCGTTAGCCGAAGGATCGGTTGATAGCGACAAGCTTGCAAACGGCGCCGTTACAACCGCCCATCTCGCCGACGGATCCGTTACCGGACAACAATTGGCTAAAGGTGCGGTATCGGCAGAACATTTAAGTTTTGCACCCGTACGCAGCGCAGCCGGCCAGCCGAAGCTGCAGCAATTCGGCATGACGCCTTTTGTATTTGGAGCTGAAGCCCTGACCGAGGTGACCGTACAATTCGAGGAGGCTTTTTCTGGGATCAACTATATCATTGTGGGAATGAGCAACAATCCAGGCTTCCAGATCTCCTTGAAATCCCAGCGCGAGGATGCCGCCGTCCTTGAAGTAAGCCGCCAGCCTAACTGCAATCTCGCCTATGGTTTCATGTCCTGGATCGCAATCGGCCCTTCACGATAACACCATGGCAATCCCCAAAAAAAAGAGGCTCTCCCCTGCATAATACGGGAGGGCCTCTTCCACTAGCGGCTGACTATTGGTATGGGTAATCTCCTCATGGTGTACTTACCCTAACTGGCGTTTAAATTGTTTACTGGCGAAGAAGTAAGCGATGATCATGATGCCGACGCACCAGCCAAGCGCAACCCAGATCCCGTTCCCAACAGCCCCTTCATACAAAAGGGAACGAATCGTATTCACGATAGATGTCACGGGTTGATTCTCAGCGAACGCCCGAACAATTTTAGGCATGGTTTCGGTCGGGACAAAGGCCGAACTGATAAACGGCAGGAAAATCAGCGGATACGAGTAGGCTGTCGCCCCTTCCATAGACTTCGCTGTCAATCCAGGGATGACCGCCAGCCATGTCAGCGCCAGCGTAAACAGTCCTAGTATCCCAGCTACCGCGAGCCAATCCAGGATACTCGCGCTTGAACGGAAGCCCATCAGCAGCGCGACGAGGAAAACCACCACGACAGTAAGCGCATTAGAAACTAGCGAGGTCAACACGTGAGCCCACAATATCGAAGAGCGCTTGATGGGCATGGTAACGAAACGCGCCATCAACCCGCTTTTTATATCCGTAAACAGCCGCAGTGAAGTGTAAGCGACGCCGGATGCGACAGCCATCAGCAAGATTCCCGGCAATAAATAATTGACGTAGTTGTCCGTACCTGTCTCTATGGCACCGCCAAATACGTAGACAAACAGCAGCATCATCATAATCGGCGTAATCGCCACCGTGATAATCGTATCCGGACTGCGCATGATGTTGCGCATTAAACGCCCTAGTAATGTCCCTGTTTTGCTTTTCATTTACATCGCCTCCTTGTTGCCGATGATCGCGAGGAAAATTTCCTCCAATGTCGGCTGCTTCTCAATGTACTCCACTTTCGCTGGGGGGAACATCCCTTTGAGTTCGGCAAGCGTACCGGTCGTGATGATTTTCCCGCTATGCAGGATGGCGATACGGTCCGCCAACTGTTCGGCTTCCTCCAGGTACTGGGTCGTCAGCAAGATGGTCGTGCCGCCGCCGGCAAGCTCCTTGACGGTATCCCAGACTTCAATTCGCGCTTCGGGGTCAAGCCCTGTCGTCGGTTCGTCGAGAAAAATGACGGCTGGCGTCCCGATCAGGCTCATGGCGATGTCAATCCGACGCTTCATCCCGCCGGAATACTGGTCTGTCCGGCGATTGGCCGCATCGGTCAGGCTGAATCTTGCAAGCAGATTATCGGCAACCTGCTCAGGGTTGGAAACGCCCCGCAACTTGGCGATCATCATCAGGTTTTCCCGCCCGGTGAGCATGCCGTCCAAAGCTGCAAACTGCCCTGTCAGGCTGATGCTCTGGCGAACATGATCCGATTGACGCTGGACGTCAAAGCCGCAAATACCTACTTCGCCGCCATCAGGCTTCATCAGTGTCGAGAGAATGTTGACTATCGTCGTCTTGCCCGCTCCATTGGAGCCCAGCAGTGCGAAAATCTCGCCGCGCCGCACCTCAAAATCCACACCTTTTAAGACTTCTTTGTCTTTAAAGGATTTTTTTAACCCTTTTACAGAAATCACTGCATTTCTCATATTTTATCCTCCTTATAATAAGCGCCTTGCGGAGCAGGATGGCCTACACTATCTATTTAGTATGACTGATAATCTGTATGACTTATTACCGGGTCAAAAATGAACTGAATAGCGAAGGCGGTGATTCACATTTGTAAACCAGCTAATCAGTCGTATTATCTATTGAAATTATTTTTTTCCCAATCGGTTCATGATATCCTGATTCAAGTCTTTCCGATACTTGGCTACATAGGTTTTAGCGTTTGTCACTAGTTCGTCGGCAAAGGACGCCACGTCGTCACCAGTGATCTCCAGCACTTGTCTGCCATCGGCCGCACCGGCTTCGAACAACTCGATTAATTCATACTGAATGTGCAGCATATCCATCCCGTTGCCCGTTGAGAAATTCCACATGTAGTTTTGAATTTTCTTAAATACAAACTGGTAGTCCTCTGGCAGGGCTTCAACCCGTGCCATCATCATTTTGTACTCTTTTTTATCACCAATCATTTTTTTGAACATTTCCAACATATTATTTTTCCTCCTTTTATATAAAGCTGAACAAGGCACCCCACAAGTATCGAACGGAATATCTTATGAAGCTAATTTGACTTCAAGACATTGATTTTGGAAGATAAGAAATCCCATTTTTCCCAAAACAATTCAAGCTCCTGACGGCCAGCCTCATTAAGTGAGTAAAACTTGCGCGGCGGCCCCATATCTGACGGTTTCTTTTCAATGTTCACCAGCTTTTTCTTTTCTAACCGCACGAGTATGGTGTAGACCGTCCCTTCCACAACTTCCGTAAATCCAAGCTCGTTCAGACGGCGGGTAATCTCATAGCCATAGGTTTCACGACGGCTGATGATTTCCAGCACGCAGCCTTCCAGCGAACCCTTCAGCATTTCCGTTAAATTTTCCATATTCGAAAGCCTCCTCTATTTCGTCCCTCCCCTATTCAGTATTACCTATATTCAGTACAACGTAGTACTAAGGGAAATTTTTGCTTAATAGCATTTTGGGAAACACGCTATTAAGTATTACTTATTACATGTACATTGTAATACTGAGTAGTAGGGGATGTCAACAATTTCATTTAAATATTTCTGCAGCTCATTGTCGTCGGTATTCAGTGTGACCTACTACAGGTATATCGTAATACGTAGTAGATGGATTGTCAACCGGATTTTCGAAATATTTTTAAAACCAGTATTGCCCCGCGGTTATTAAGGTTTCACGTTCAGTAAACCGTATTGATGATGCTTGCTGTAGCTCGTGTCCGGATCCATTTATGCATGCAAAAAAGACGAGCCTTAAGCTCGCGCCTTAAGCTCGCCTTTTTTTAATGATTATTCGATGCCGATCCGTCCTTGTTCAAGCCCCTCCCCTGACTCCGGCAATCTCGTTCGTATCCGTAATGCGTAGCATCCCGAGATGAACAGCACCGTGGCAGCGATGATATACGTAGCCCGAACGCCGAATTCATCGGTTATGAACCCAAACAACAGGGTGGATAAGCCGAATACCAGCGAAACTAGCGCGCTTTGTGCAGCGTACACCTTCGGCAATACATGGACAGATACGCCCCGCTGCAGTGTAGTCTGAAGCGAGACTGCCTTAAGCTGTTCAAAAACGCCGAAGCCTGCCGAGAACACCAGGGCCAGCCAAGGCACCGAGGTTAATCCAAAACCGAACGTCATGATACTGATGCCGAAGGAAGAGCAGATAACCAACTTGCGGATGTTGCGGTCGATCAGCCCTGCGCCTCTCATGCCAAACAGTCCGCCCAGCATAAGTCCCAGGAAAAAGCTTGCGTTGATATATCCCCACCATGCCTCTTCCCTGTGCAGCACATCGGCTACATACACGTAGATGGTCGCCGCGATCCAAATCACGCCCGCCATCGTCTCCAATACATAAATCACATGAATCGCACGAATAGAAGGCTGTTTCCAAATGAGTGTCCAGCCTTCTTGAATGGAACGCCAATTCGAAACGCGTGCCTTCTCTTTCTGTTCCGAAGAGGATTCATGCCGATCCTCGATCATCTTCATGCAGACAGCGGCTGCCAGGGCCAGGGCAAAGGTCAGCCATATCACATTGCTTCCGCCCAAGGCTGCGACCAGCAGTCCCCCAACGGCCCAGCCTCCCAGTTGGATCAACTGATCCACGATGGCAACAAAGCTGTTCGCTTTCGTCAGGTCAGCGGCATCCACCAGTCGCGGCAGCATGGCATGACTTGCAGGTGCAGCCCAGCCATCGAGCAGAGAGATGAGGAATACGAATCCGAGAATTGCATAAACCGCCACCTCCTGCTCTCCCAGCGCATAGCAGGTTACCAACAATAGAAACAGCATGGCCGTTTTTCCGATCTGGGACGAAGCAAGCAATGACTTGAGGCTGTATTTGTCCATCAATACGGGTGCAAAACTCCCGCTTATAAAACGAGCCATCGTCGTGAGAAAGGGTACCATAGCCATCAGCATCGCAGATCCTGTAATCTCATGGATCATAGCCATCAGGCCGACAATGTAAAATAAATCGCCGCTATTGGCGAACGCCTGACCGATCCAGAGATACCGAAAAGATTTTCTTTTCATCTTTCTACCCCAATTCTGTATTTAGTTGTATGGGTTAGGGTAGAAAAACCTACATGTTCTGGCCTCCGTACATTTTATATGGTTAATATAGTAACACCGTTAAGGACTTTTGTTAAGTTCATGGACTTTTTTCATCCCCGGTTAAAACTATTTGGCCCCCTCCACGGTCTAATGATCAGTCAAGCGCACTCAAGTACTTGAGCATGATCCAATCCGGCCAATGGATGAATAGATGAAACGAATTCGTGCCATGACATGAATACTAGTGCTAGTAGTTAGGGGTGAGTGAACTGAGAGTGAAAGAGTCGAAGCAACAACAGTTCAGCGAAAATATGGAGAAATGCAAAAACAAGTTATACCGGGTAGCCTATTGCTATGTCAAAAATGAACAGGAGGCACTGGATATCGTCTCCGAGGCAACCTATAAGGGATATCTCGCTTACGAGCGGATGAACACGCCGCAGTATTTTGATTCCTGGATGACCCGGATCGTTATTAACGCTGCCATCGACCATCTCGGTCGCAAGAAGCGGGTTACTTTTATGGAAGATCAGACGCAGGACTATGCAGCCGCAGAGCATGCCGTACCGCTGGAAGAGAAGATGGACCTGTACGATGCGCTGGACAGACTGCTGCCGGAGGAGAAAACCTATATTATTTTGAAGTTTTTTGAGGACCTGCGTTTCAGGGAAATGGCGGATATGCTGTCATTGTCCGAAAATACGGTTAAAACCAGGTTCTACCGAATTATCGGAAAATTAAAATCATATCTACTCGAGGGAGAGGTCGATAGCCTATGACAGGAAAAGAACGCTACGAACACATTGAAATCCCCGCCCAGCTAACCGGCGTAATCGATGCTGCACAGAAAAAGGCGGCTGCCCGCAAACGCTCCATGCGCTTGACGAGATACTCTTCCGTTGTTGCAGCTGCCGTTGCCCTGCTATTCGTGGTCAACATCCCGACGGTGGCCAACGCCTTATCCAAAGTCCCTGTGGTGGGCATCATCGTTCAGGTTCTGCAGTTCGGGGGCGGAGGCGAGCGGACCGACGGCGTTACCGTGGGCACAGAAGCTTCCGAAGACGTATTAAAAATTCAATTTAACCAGGAAGGCAAGTCCGTTTCCAGTGTCCCGGCCTACACGGTGGATCATCGGGATGCGCCAAACCGTCTGATCTTCACGTTTAACGGCGTACGAAATTTTGATTATGAAACCCTCAAGAAAGACATGCTGGCTCTGCCGCTGGTGAAGGATGTCTATGAGAATGTGATTCTGGACGACTCGGCCATGCGTTTTGTCGTTGAGCTGAAGGATGGCGTGAAGCATACCGTATCCGAATATAAAGACCCCGGCTATATTGAGCTGAAGCTCACTTCGACCGGAGAGCCGGTAACCCCGCGCGAGGTCTTCTATATCCGCAGTGAAGCCATGCCGCAAGGGGAATCCCTCGCCATCCTTGAAGAGATTTATATGGAAGACGACGTGACCTTCATTAAGACGGCCAGCAACGACTTCATCGCGGTCATCGGCGGGTTCGATACCCGCGAGGATGCCGAGCAGAAGCTCGGCGAAATTTCGGCCCGCGACAGCTACGGCGATGATCTGCGCATCGACAGCTGGATGAGTAATGAACGCCCGAACTAACCGGTAACGCGAAAAAAAGCACCGCTCCGACAAGTGTTGGAGCGGTGCTTTTTGATGATGGTCCATTACGCTGCATTGGCGCGTTTGTTACACGACAGCTCCGGAAGCGACTCTCCAGGCCGCGAACAACCTTAAGCGTTTGGATGAGGATAGATCATGACTTTTACGCTGGTGTCCTTGTGCGTGCGAGCAAGCTCTACGGCTTCCTCGATCTGATCCAAGGAAAATTGGTGGGTGATGATGTCGCGTATGCGGCTGGCCTTGTTGTTTTGCAGCATCTGAATAGCCGCCGGGTACGTGTTTGCGTAGCGGAACACGCCATATACATCCAGCTCGGCGTCAACCAAAGCGCCAATATCCACCGGGATCGCATCCTTTGTGGGCAGACCTACAAACACGATCCGGCCTCCCCGGTTCACATATCCGATAGAATCCGCGATGGCCCCGGCGTTGCCCGACGTTTCAATAATAAGATCAATGCCATTGCCGTCCGTCAGTTCGTTCAATCGCTGCGAAACGGATTCGCCCATCGGATTGATCACGCCGGAGGCTCCCATCTGCAGGGCCAGATCACGCCGGTATTCCACGACGTCGCTGCCATATACCTGAGAGGCTCCGGACATTTTGGCCGCCTCCATGGCAAGCAAGCCAATCGGCCCCAGTCCGAGCACGAGCACCCGGTCCTCTGGCCGGATACGCCCCCGTCGTACGGCATGGAGTCCTACGGACAGCGGTTCAAGCAAAGCACCTTCCTCAAAGGACATTTCATCCGGCAGCCGGAACAGGAAGTCGCTTCGCACCGCAACGTATTCGGCCCAAGCCCCGTTAACCGGCGGGGTGGCCATAAATACAACATCCGGACACAGGTTGTAACGTCCGCTTTTACAATAAGAGCAGCGCCCGCACGTTACGCCCGGTTCCACGGCCACGCGGTCACCAACGGAGACATTTCTTACCTTCTCCCCCGTCCTTACCACAACGCCGGCAAGCTCATGCCCCAGAATCAGCGGTTCCTTCACCTCATACCTGCCAATCCGTCCATGCTCATAGTAATGCACGTCCGAGCCGCATATGCCGATGCAGTACACCTGAATCAAGGCTTCATCCGGCTTCGGCTCGGGAATGGGAACCTGCTTCACCCCGATGGATAACGGGCGATCAAGAACGGCGGCAGACATCATATTGAATTGTGACAAGCTGCTTTCACCTCTCATCTCAAGAAATCGCTTACCCACTTAGTTTACACGATAAACTATCGCTTCATAAGGGTGTAGCGCGAATTCGTCGAAGCTTCGGTCCGAACGCTCGTAATTCGAGAGTACAACTTCCGGTTGATGCTCACGCCATTCCGCCGGGAACTGAAAATCCGGTGTTCCGCTATAGAAGTTGAGAACAATCAAGTACGTCTCGTTTCCCAGCGACCTGGAATAGGCGAAAATTTCTGAATGCTCGTTAAGCACGGCTTCATATTTTCCGTAGATCAGCGCTTCACTGGATTTGCGCAGTCGGATCAAGGCTTTATAGTAATTCAGAATGGAGTCGGGATCGGTTAGCTGCTGCTCTACGTTGATTTCATGATAATTCGGATTGCAGCGGATCCACGGCACAACCGTTGAGAAGCCGCCATAGAGCGTGTCATCCCACTGCATCGGCGTTCTTGCGTTGTCCCTAGCCCGGTACGCGATTCTACGCATCGTCTCGGGCACGTCTTTCCCGTCCAGAAGCCGCTCGCGATAATAATTGTAGATCTCCACGTCCCGATAATCACTCAGCTCTGCAAACTCGACATTCGTCATTCCGATTTCCTGCCCCTGATAAATAAACGGCGTCCCCTGCATCAGCATAAAAAAAGTAGCCAGCATCTTGGACGATTCCTTATGATAATGGACCGGATCGCCAAAACGGGATACGGACCGCGGCTGATCGTGGTTCTCCATATAGAGGGCATTCCAGCCCACGCCTTCAAGGCCCGTCTGCCATTTATGCATGATCTGCTTCAATTCGGCCAAGTCCCAGACCGCATAATCCCAGCGTCCTTCCAGTCCGAAATCAAGATTGACATGCTCAAATTGAAAAATCATATTCAGTGACCCGTTCTCTTCCCCGATCCAGCGGTCTGCTTCCGCTATCGGAATGCCGCTCGCTTCGCCAACCGTCATAATGTCATAATGAGCAAACGCCTCGCGTTTGAATTGCTGAAGAAATTCATGGATGCCCGCGATATTCCGATGTCCGGGATTCGAGTCGACATAACGAAGGTGATTCGGATTCGGCATATCCGGCAAACCCGGCAGCTTCTTAATATGGGTAATCGCATCCACGCGGAAACCGTCAATCCCTTTATCCAGCCACCAACGGATCATCTTGACCAGATCATCTCTGACCGCCGGATTCTCCATGTTTAAATCAGGCTGCTTCTTGGAATAGAGATGGAGATAATATTGATCCGTTAACTCGTCATATTCCCAAGCGGAGCCGGTGAAGACGGATTCCCAATTATTCGGCTCGGCTCCATCCCTCGCATTCCGCCAGATATAGTAATCCCGCTTCGGATTGGTCCTTGAGGAACGGGATTCAATAAACCACGGATGTTCATCCGAGGTATGATTAAGCACCAGATCCATAATAAGCCGCATGCCGCGGTTATGGATCTCGGCCAGCAGCTGATCGAAGTCGGCCATGGATCCGAACTCCGTCATAATATCCTGATAATCGCTGATATCGTAACCGTTGTCGTTATTGGACGAACGATAGATAGGGCATACCCATATAACATCAATCCCGAGATCCTTCAAATAATCCAGGCGGGATATAACCCCTTGCAGATCCCCGATGCCGTCTTCATTCGAATCCATAAAGCTGCGCGGATAGATTTCGTAAGCAACGGCTTCTTTCCACCATACTTTCTGCATTGTCGTATCCCCCGTTTACAATAAAGATGCTGCTTATTTAGAAATGCAGACCGAGTCATTACACGTACATCATTAACCAACTTGGTCCGTCGCAGCATACAGTATTGCCGTTTAAGCGATCTTATAAGCCTAACAACCATAGAATAGCCATGCCGCAGGGATATGCGGCATGGCTATTGGCAAGTCTATTATGAAACTACGAAAAGCGAATTCCTCCCTGCTCCCATGCAACAGTCCGCATGGGTTCGGTCAGACCCCGGTAAGGACCGGCCTTCGCTCCCTTGAATTCCAGCTAACCCCGTACATACTTCGCAGTCAGCGATTGTTCCGCCTTGATCAGTTCAGCAGGCGTTCCTTCGAACATGACCCTGCCTCCCCTGCTGCCGCCCTCGGGTCCGAGATCAATGATCCAGTCCGCCTGACGGATCACATCCAGATTGTGCTCGATCACGATCACCGAGCTGCCATTATCAACGAGCCGATTCATCATGTCCAGCAAATGCCCGACATCCGACATATGCAGTCCGGTCGTCGGCTCGTCCATCACGTAGATCTTCCCCTGCTTGTGCAGCTCGCTGGCCAGCTTGATGCGCTGGCTTTCGCCCCCGGACAGAGTGCTAAGCGGCTGTCCGAGGGTCAGATATTGCAGGCCCACATCGTGCAAAGCTTCCAGCCGCCGCCTGATTTCTTTTTTCTCGAAAAAATCGAGCGCCTGCAGCACGGTCATATCCAGCACGTCGGTAATCATTTTTCCATGGAACTTATACTGCAGTACATCATCCTTAAAGCGCCTGCCGTCACAGGTGTCGCACGGAGACTTGATGCCTTCCATGAACGCCAGGTCCGTATAAATGAAACCAAGCCCGTGGCAGTCGGGGCAGGCCCCTTTGGAATTGAAGCTGAACAGGGATGGACTCTGATCGTTAGCTTTGGCGAACAAACTCCGGATGTCATCCATGATGCCCGTATAGGTAGCAGGATTGGAACGGATCGAGGTGCTGACGGCGGACTGGTCGATGACGACAGCCTCGGGATGCTGGGACAGGAAGGCATGATGAATCAGCGAGCTCTTGCCTGACCCCGCTACGCCCGTGACCACGGTCAACACGCCTTCCGGGATATCCACCGTTACATTGTTCAGATTATGATGATTGGCATTGGCAATCCGCATCTGTCCTGTCGGTACCCGGAACTGTTCTTTCATCGGCATGTAACGTTTCATATACTGCCCGGTTAACGTAGAATCTTGGCTGCATAGCTGCTCAACCGTGCCCTCGAAGACAATTTCCCCACCCCGGGTTCCGGCATTCGGCCCCACGTCCACCACATGGTCGGCAATTTCAATCACGTCACGGTCATGCTCCACGACCAGCACCGTGTTGCCCTTGTCGCGAAGCTTCCTGAGCATGTCGTTCAGCCGGTGAACATCCCGTGGATGTAAACCCACGCTAGGCTCATCAAAAACATACATCATGTCCGTCAGGCTGCTGCCCAGATGCCTAACCATCTTCACCCGCTGCGACTCGCCCCCGGAGAGCGTGGTCGTCTCCCGATTCAGCGTCAGGTAATCCAGCCCCATATCCGTCAAGTGCTGCAGCCGCTCGGCCAAGCTGGCCACCATAGTGGCAGCCACGGGCTCTTTGATATTCAGGATGACCTCTCTTAACTCCCCGATCTCCAAGGCCGCACAATCGGCGATATTATAACCGTTGATCCTGCAGATTAATGCCGCTTGACTGAGTCGCGTCCCCTTACATAACGGGCATGTGCCATGCGTAATAACATTTTTGACGTGATTCAAGGTGCGTTCCGACAATTCACTGCTGTCTCTCTGAATATAGAGCCGGTTAAACTTCAACACGAGACCTTCGAAGTCGGACTGTACCGGTCCTCCCTTGGACGGGAACGTCACCTTCCCCTCCTTGCCGTACAGGAAAAGATCCCATTCCGCTTCGGAATAGTCGGCCAGCTTCTTGTCGTTATCAAAGAACCCGGACATGGTGTAATTCTTCATATACCAGCTATCTACGGAGAAAATAGGGAATCGGACCGCCCCCTCATTCAAAGATTTGCTTGTATCCAGCAGTTTATTTAGATCGAGCTCGACCTTCCTGCCGATTCCCTGACATTCCGGACACATGCCTTGCGCATCATTAAAAGAAAAGACGTTGGAATATCCCACAAACGGCTTTCCCACCCTTGAAAACAACAGACGGAGTATGGCGTACAGATCCGTAATCGTCCCTAGCGTGGATCGCGAATTGCCCCCCAGACGCTTCTGGTCAATGACGATGGCCGTCGACAAGTTCTCGATCGAATCGACGTCCGGCTGACTGTGCCGTGGAAGTCGGTTACGGACAAAAGCGGTAAACGTCTCATTCAGCAACCGCTGAGCTTCCGAGCTGATGGTATCGAACACGATGGACGATTTGCCCGACCCGGATACGCCGGTAAAGACCGTGATTTTTCGTTTAGGAATTTGCAGCGTCACATTCTTCAGGTTATTCTCTCTGGCTCCACGAATGTTGATATATTCTTGCACCATGGCCGTTCCTCCCTTGTACCCTGTAGTGTTCTTATTATAAAAGGGCAATCATGACATGTACTGTCATAATGGATGAAGGCTTTATTAAGTTATTCCCATAACCGCGAAATATCAGGAAGGTTGTTGCCGCATTAATGCTATACTTAGTTTATAATGAGTCAGGAGAAAGAAAATGTTACTCCCTCCCATTTTTGATTCCGGTTTGCCAACAAGCATCCTGTCCCTTACAATTTACGGAACATCATCGTTTCTTAGAATTCATGATTAACAGGAGAGTAATGACGATATGAGCAAAAAAATAGTCGCCATCGATATGGATGATACCATCTGCCATCTCATACCCAAGGCCATTCATTATCACAATCTGCAGTACAAGGAGCCTCAGCTAACGCTGGATCAGATTACCGATTATAACCTGCACCAAATCTGGCATCCTGAATGCTCGGAGGAGTTTTTCTTCGGAAAGCCGGGTTTATATGAAGAACTTGAACTATTTGATGAATATACGATTGACGAAGTCCACAGAATGACGCATGATTATGACGTCATTGTTGTTACCGCAGCCCGCCCCTCCTCGGTGCCCGAGAAATGGAGATGGCTGCAGCGGCATATGCCTTTTATTCCGTTCGAGAATTTTTTCGTGGCCAAGCGCAAGGATTTAGTGGAATTTGATCTTCTGATTGACGATGGTCCCCATAATGCGATTGCCGCCAGAAAAGCCGGAAAACAAACCATTCTGATTCCGCGTCCGTGGAACGCGCACATTCAGCATGAATTTATTCTGAAGGATTCCTGGAAGGGAATGAACGAGCTAGTAGACCGCATTTTATCTGATTCTAACCATCAAGGGGATATGAAATAAATGAATACAGACCGCAATAGCCGGTACCTATCGCAAGACATCCATTTTTTCGCGGCCGCCTTATCGGAAACGGTGGTTTCCGTATGGGAAGAGGATCCCGCAAGCGTATACGTGGAGATCGAGCGAGGTTACATTGAATGCTACACACCGGATGTCGTCCGCATCCGCAACGAAGAGACAGGTTATCTGACGCACTACAGCCGTGACACAGCTATGTTTCAACGGATGTAAACCGATAAAGGCCGCTTCCCTTGCCGGGAGGCGGCTCTTTAATTGCTCTGATTACCTTTTAGCTGACAGGATAAGAATCAGGGTTGCATCTCCAATTCTCTTAACAGCTGAAATATCTGTCCCCGATGGTGGGACTCATGCTCAATCAGATGATAGATGACCCATTCCGGTGTTACATCGTACGGTTCCAGTTGTCTGACTTTCCTCCAGTCCGAGAGGTCCATGCCTTTGAAGTGGGCAAGCAGTTCATGACGTACCTTCTGCATACGGTGAAGGTGTTCATCCAGTGACTGATCCGGGACTTCAGAAAGACGGTTATCTTCGGAACGGTGATCCCAGGGAAAGCTTGCCTTTATTTTCGGATCCCAATCGGATTCAAGCACCTCAGCGTATAGCCAGTCCGCTTCAATATAAGCAATATGGTACAACAGCGAACCGATCGACTGCCGACCGTCCGCCCTATGGTTCAACTGCTCATACCGAATCCCTTCCAGCCGTTTCAATATCGTTCGCCGCACATCCTCAAGTCCCCATATCCAGCGGCCGATCTCCGGCTCAAATCCAGGCAGTGCCTCAACCGTCAACGTTTTCCTCTGCAAATCTTCACGCTCCCTTAAATCATCCTATGGACTTAAGAGTAACAGGCTCAAGCGGCAGACTGCCAGGTAAAGTTCGGTTTAGGCAAAAATCATCCCGGGCCATTCAGCCGTTCTTACTTCTTTCTAGTCGCAATCGCCTCTGCCGTTTGTTTAACGGCTTGATGCCCAAATACAGCAAACGCCCCTGCGAGTATGCCTTGAATGATATTTTCCACGCTCCAGCCGATCAAGCCGGTTGTGAACAGAATCGATACGACCATAACCAAATATACGATGCTCCAATTCGGAACCTTTGGCGTTTGCTTCAGCACAAATCCGATTACCCAACAGGCAGCAACGACCATGAAGAGCCGCGGGTCGATCAATTGAAAAATGACGCTCCATTCCATGGTAAACCCACCCTTTCCATTCATCTTCTACATCCTATTCCCCGAGCCTATCGATCGGCTTGTATTAATATCCTTATTCTCGCAAGCAAAATAATAGAATCTGCCAAGCTGAATTTACGATAGGTTTGACGATAGATATGCAGACGAAGAAGAAGCAACGAATTACGTTGTTCCCCGGTGGAGGAAATACGCAGTGAGTATCCTTATGAATGGCGGTGAGACTTAAGGCTGCTGCCTCCCCGCTTCAATAATACCGATGATCCAGTCGGTCAGCCGCCGATCCTTCTCTTCTTGACTGCAATCAGAGGGAAAGGCTAGGTAATGCTGATGCTCAGGAATCCGGGGCACGCCCTTCTTAAGAGAAGCTTCTTCTGAATCCTCTTCGTACTGCAAGAAGCGCAGATCTCTTCCATCCAGTGTCTGATAGGCATAACAGCTATACTCATGCCCATCAATAACGGTCCAGTGATGTCCTTGTACCCTGGGATTGCACAGCACATGCGTACCCTTCAGCTTGTTTAGCGAGTAAAGAAAGCCTTGCAGCTTGGCTTCCGTGACGTGGTAATCATCCAAGTAATAGCGCTGCGAGACTCTGGCAGCATTCGTGTCGATAATCTGGTAGTTTAGAATAAACGCAGCCCCTGTGTGCAGCACCGGATCAAAGTAATCCTTCTGAATCCAGCCCTTATGGCGGGACAGGCGATCGGACACTAGGTAATCGATATTGCTATGGTCCAGGTTATGACCGAACGTTACCAAGAATTTGCGATTCTTCATATAGATCTCTCCCTTATACATCTGAATATAGATCCATTATTTCCCATTAATATTATACAAAAAGAGGCAGCCCCCACACCAACGGAAGCTGCCCTGCTCTAACCTAGCTAAACCTATCTAAACCTGTTCTTACATCCCCAATTCCAAACCAAACTTGATGTTATACCTTACTAACTTCAGCTTCATCCTCTGCGGTGGCCTGAGCTTCGACAGCGGACTGCTCGCCCTGCCATAACAGCTGCATCTCTTCGCTAGTGGCGAGCAGCTCCGTCAAGCTGCCCTCCGCTTCGATCCGCCCATCCTTCATGACGATGATATGATCGGCCTTCGAAAGGGCTGCCCTCCGATGCGATACCGCGATGCAAGTGACGCCCTGTTCCTTGAACAACCCATCCCATACCTGCTGCTCCGTCTCCACGTCCAGCGCGCTGGACAGATCATCAAAAATGAATAAATCCGCGCCCGTGATCAGCATGCGTGCCGTAGCCGCCCGCTGGATTTGTCCCCCCGACAGCATAACGCCCCTCGGACCGACAAACGTCTCCAGTCCCTGATCCAGATTTTCGATATCCTTCTCCATGACGGCCAGCCGAACAGCCCGTTCCAGAGTTTCCTCGGTCCGCTCCTTCTTCCCTTGCACGATGTTCTCTCTCAAGGGATCGCTAAACAGCCTTGGAACCTGCGGAGTATATGCCGCCCGAGGAGGCATAAGGAAGGTTGCCGGATCCACCTCTTCCCCGTTCCAGCGGATCGTTCCTTCCTGTTTCGGCAGCAGTCCCAGCAATGTCCGGACAAGCGTTGACTTCCCCGCCCCGATTCGTCCGGTCACCACCAGAAACTTGCCGCGCTCTAGGCGGAAATTAATATCCGATATGCCATTCACCGAATTCGGATAATGGTACGATAAATTCTTGACCTCCAGCTCCTTCAGCTTCTCTCCCGGTTCTCTGTGAATGACGGGCAGTTCCGGCGGCTCTTCGTTCAGATACGTTTCCCGTGCCTCAATGATCCGGTCTTCCTCACCAGGGCGAAACAGCGAGCGCATCCGGTCAAAGGAAACCTTCAGCCGCTTGTGCTGGAATACCATATAACCGAATAAGGAAATGCTGAAGCCGATATTGGCCAGGTAAGAAGTGAACAAAGCAAAATCCCCGACGGTAAAATGCCCGGCCTGCATTTCAGCAGCGCACATCAGCAGAATCAGTCCCGTACAGATGCTAAGCACATGCTGATTCAAGGATCGCATCCATTGTTTGAACAGATTATCCTTCAGCGCTGCCTGCCGGCGGTCTTCGTTCAGCTTCATGAAGCGCTCATGTACATGATCCTCGGCCTGCCCGAGCTTCAAGGCTTGAACCGCACCGAAGGTTTCCGCGATAAAGCTGGTAATGCGCCCTGTAGCTTCCCGGTTCTTTAGGCCGTAACGACGCGCGCGGTTGCCGGACAGATTGTTCAGGAGCGTGACCACGACGAGCGGCAGCACGGCCACCAGCATGATCTTCCAGTTAATGCTCGCCATAATGACAACGGATACGAGAGCAAAAACGAGACGTCCCCAGAAATCCACCCAGGATTCCACGTATTCCACAACTTCATCCACGTCATCGCGGAAGCGGCTCATCGCCTCCCCTGGAGAAGCTGGCAAATTCCGCCCCGGCCAGCGCATAATCCCGGCCAGCATGTTCGTGCGCAGAATGGCCTGAATGTGGTAAATATACGTTACCCATTGATAGAAGGCCGCAAAGAACGTCCCGACCCGCGCAACCCTTACAACGGCAATAAAGATCAAGGGCACCGCCAGCCATACATAATCCGTGGAACTGGCCGTTGCCCGGTCAAAAAACCACTGCATCCCCAGTCCGATCAATAGCGGCAAGGAATGAAATATGCACCACAGCAGACCGTTGATTAAAAATAATGAAGGCCTGAATCGAAAGAGACGTCCTATAAAACCCGTGATGGTCATGCCAGTTCCTCCTCTCTGCCTGTGCTCAGCAGTCTGGCATAATGTGATGCCGGATCAAGCGCAAGGGCTTCCCGTGCGCCGAATTCCATAATTCGCCCGTCACCCAGCACCATAATTTTATCCACTTGCTCCAGCGTAGCCAGCCGGTGCGCGATGATGATGCCCGTACAGCTGCTCATCAGCTGATCCACGGCTACCTGCAGCATCGTTTCCGTTGCGGCATCCAGGCGTGAAGACGGTTCATCCAGAATCACCAGGCTTGGTTGCGTCAAAAATACCCGGGTTAAAGCGAATAGCTGCGCTTCTCCCGCGGACAGCGAAGCTCCGCCTGCTGTCAGATGCGTATCCAAGCCTTCCGGCTGCGCATCGATCCATTGCCGAAGCCCCAAACGCTCCGTCGTTTCCAGAATGAATGCATCCGACACGCCGTGATCAAACAACGTCAGGTTGTCACGCAACGAGCCGTCGAACAGCTGCACATCCTGTGTGACCATACCCACCCGGCGGTAGAGCGCAGGCAGCTTCAGCTTCGTGATATCGGTCCCTCCAACGCGGATCACGCCCCTGTCGATGTTATACAGTCGAAGCAGAATACGGCTGAGACTCGACTTTCCGCTGCCGGTACGACCGATAATGCCCAGGCGTTCGCCTGGTTTGACTTCAAAGTTGATGTCTTTTAACACCGGCTTATCTTCGTTATAACTGAAGCTGACACCCTCAAATTCCAAGCCGAGCGCTCCTTCCGGAAGCTCTTCCTGCTCTCCGTCCACAATCTCGCTCTTGTTGGACAACAGCTCTCTGGAGCGCAGCATGCCGGATTTTGCTTTTTGGAACTCCTGCACCTGGTCACCCAGCATTTCGATCGGATCATTCAGCATCTGCGTATATTGGTAGATTAAGAACAGGGTCCCCAGCGTAATTTCACCGATCAGATAATAGCGAACCCCTAGTAACAGGACAGCGGTAACCGCAAGGGCAAACAGAATCACCGTGGTATTCCAAGGGACAACGCGGAGCATCCAGGCTTTTCTTCCTTTCAGAAACACGCTGCGCATCATCCGGTGAAACCGATTCATCACATACGGCACATTGCCGTTCGCCTGTACATCCTCAATACCGGCGATGCGTTCCTCAATTAACCCGAACAGGGAAGCGCTGGCTTCACGTTCATTCTTCGAAGAATTGACGCCCATATTCCGGATGAACACCATGAACAAAATGGACAGCAGCGTAAACACCGTCATAACGATCGCAATCGGCAGATTGACCGTAAACATAAATCCTAGTATGCCGGCGAGCAGCACAAAACTTCCGATAACCTGCACGATGAACATCGCGAAGAAGTTCGAAATATTCGTCACGTCGCCGTCAACGCGCTCGATCATCTCGCCGGGCGTTTTGACATTATGAAATCGCATATCCAGCCGCAAGCAATGCTTCAAAAGATCGCCGCGAAGCCGGTTTGTCGCGCGCCATGAAATATCGTTCCCCATATAGCTGACAGCCACGGTTATCAGCTGGTTAAAAACAGCCACGACCAGAAACAATCCCGCCAGCTGAATCAGCGTGGCTATAACTCCGCCTTCGGCTGCCGTGTCAATAAACCGTTTGACAATTTGCGGATTCAAAAGCTGCAAGCCCGTCGACGTCAGCAGCAACACGAGCAGCAGTATTAGCCGTCCTTTTACCGGTTTCAAATACCGCAGCAGCCATGACATTGAAACCTTTTCTTGTTTGGGCACAGTGCCCACCCCCATATGCAAGCAAGTATGTACGAACCTCCATCCCCCTAAAGCAAGGTGTGGCGGCAGTAAATCATTACCAGTCTACATGATATCCACAGTCATTCCTAGGTAAAGAATAATTATAAATATGTAATAAACCTTCTCCCCCTATATAAAAATAGCAAGTCAATACCTGCTTCAAAAAAAAGCGAATCCGATAATTCAGCATACTCGTATATGTATAATAGAGTGACGTGCAACTTTTTGGAGGTGGGCATAATGAATACTGGGATCAGTGGATTAGACGGACTGGATGAAGAGAAGCTATCAGAAATTCGCGAAAATGCCGCAAGGCTCTCGGACATGAAACAAGAAGTGCCCGTGGAAGAATTGTTCTCGGAATCATTTATTCAAAGACATACCAAGTTTTCTTCAATCGGTCACTTGCTGAAAGCTGCAGGTTATGAGGGAAACACAGATGAAGAGTTTGACGAATTCATACAAGGACATACGATTAACCCGTTTATCATTGAACATACCCCATTTCGCAGCTGGCAGGATTTCCAGGAATTAGCCGTATCGGCTTATATCACGAAATGGGTGGGATTGTAAATAGTTCATCCAAGAACCTGGACTTTTGCCTCAGATGAGGGAAGACAACCAAAGAAGCCCCTCTAACCGATGTTAGAGGGGCTTCTGATATATTTTTTAAGGGGTGCTTATATCATATGCTCCGAATATTAATGGGAGCTTAAATTAGGATTAAAGGGACATAAATTGTTGGATGGGGCACAAATAGCACTGCTCTTTTTCACTCCCCCAACAAGGGAGGTTTGCATATATATGGAGGAGAACCATATTTCCTATCTCAAAATAATCAGGGGTTTATTCGGTTGTAACTGTAGCCGTCTTGGTCTTATTATCCCAACTCACCTTAGCACCTAATGCTTCACCGATGGCCCGAAGCGGCACATAGGTCACGCCATTCTCAAGCTTGCCATCCGCGATCTGCTTTCCGTTGACGACGACATGTACCTTATCCTCCACTGTACCAGCCTCCTCTTTCTTCTGAAGCCCCAAATATTTAGCAATGCCATTCACATGCCCGATCGCAATAAAATCTACTACATCCTGCCGTTTAAGCTTGGCTGCATCTGCCGCGACATCGATAAACAAGTTTTCGGTTAAGACAGCAGGCATTTTAGATTCACGGACCATATGCAAGTTAGCGGCCTTCTGCCCCCGATCGATGACTCCAAAAGATTTAATGGCATTCATGACCTCCGTATGCATAACGTTCTGCAATTTTACCGAACCGGAGCTTGCCGAGGTATATCGATATGACTCAAAGCCCCCTGCTCCTCCACCCGCGTTACAATGGATGCTAACTAGAATATCAGCGCCAGCAGCGTTTGCCTTATGAGTCCGTTCAGCCAATTCAAGGAACACGTCTGAAGACCGGGAGAGTAGTACTTGGACATCGCTATATTCAGCTTCCAATCGTTTCTTCACAGCAAGAGACACTGCTAACACGATGTCCTTCTCCTGCAGGCCGTTTCCGGTTGCTCCGGAATCCTTCCCGCCATGCGCTGCGTCAATCCAAACCTTTTTCACGATCATTCACCGCCTTTGTAGGTTGTTGAGTAGCCCGGTGATCCATTACAGCGAAGGCAACTGCAGCAATTCCTTCCATCAAATGCTTCCACGCTTATATTAGGCAAGCAACTGTAAGTCCTACTGCAAGGACGAGTATAATATATAAGATACTCCAATCTGGTACATTCTGTGTTTGCTTAAGCCTATTGGATGGCCTAGATACAGCCTCTATTCCCTTTTCGGGCATTTCAGAAATTTGAAGCAATAGCAATCCCGTGAACTACAGGTCTGGTGAATTATTCGCCTTCATAGCTTGTAATATGTATTACTCGGATTAACTTTTTCATTGATCTTTTGGTGAGGGCTGGTTATTCTCCTGCTGATTCTGGGTAGTGCACCCCGCATCATGCAGCAGTACGTATCAATTCTCGCCTCTTTATAAGGTTGTACCCTATCAGCGGAAAGGTACTATAGATAGTGGTGAACCTTTGTTAAGGTTCACCACTGCATTAACTGCATTAAAGACTTTTTATGCGTGATTCTTCTTATGCTTTTTACACTTTACAATGACTTTTTGTCCAGGTTTGAGGACTATAACTTTAATCTTATGATGATGTCTTTTCATAAGAAATCCTCCCTTCACAGAAGATGATTCATTATATGCACCGTCTACGAGAATGGATTGGACTAATAATCTATGAAGTGAAATTTATGTACAGACCCACTCTCCCTGATTGCACTGTGATCCTTTATATGTTTGTAACTGAGGTTATGGAAAGGGCACCCAGATTTGTCTGGATGCCTTCAAATATAATCCTGGAACATTCAACTCACGCAAGTGGGGTCCTTATATAAGGTGTTCACTTAAAATCCCCAAGTACGCAGTATAATTACCAGTAGAATAAAGAGAACGAGAATAACACCAATACTGCTGCCATACCCAGAACCTTCGTATCCACTCATTTTCCCTACCCCTTCCCAATTGGAATAATACATAGTATGTACGCGCATCTGATAACACAAAGGCAAGAGGTAATAGTGAAGTACATATTTTATATAAAAACAAGAACTATCGAAGATGAGATTACTTTTTAGCCATGTTCTGGGGTGCTTTTCTGTCTTTTTTGAGATACGTCCTTCGTTGCTTAGTAACGAATAATAATTTCCGTAAAGGGCACCATAATTCTGGTACCTGTTCCACTAAATAATCAACAATATTACGGAAAGGAGTTCAAATCGTGAAGAAAATCCTTGCCACATTTTTAGCCGGTATAAGTATTGCTTTGATTCTTGTGGTTCCTGCTTTTGCAGAAAACAACAACATGAATTCAAACGATATGAGAACCAATAATGTGAACACAAACGGCTATAACACGAATGCTGTAGGCAATGACAACGATACAGACTGGGGTTGGCTCGGTTTACTCGGTCTTGCCGGCCTCGTGGGTCTGAGACGTCGCAATCCTGAACGCCATTAAAGAGAACGTTGAAGCAATATCATAAAATCCTGCTCATTCGAGCGGGATTTTATGATTCCTTTCATCATCTCAGAGTCCCCCTTGGTCAAGATCGGTCCCTCCATCACCCTCATCTTTAACTGCACCGGCAAAGCCAGCCTCTAAAGTAAACCCCATTTTTCCAGTTAGCATCTACACGTGTTCAAATGAATCATAGTAAGTATTACCTGACTTTGATATACTGACATCATTACTTTTGTCATGGGTGCGTGATCAATCAGATGTGGGATAAAGAACTAAAAATAGCCATTCAGAAAAAGCAAATCGTGACGGTATACCTTATCAATGGTGAAGCATTACAAGGCATACCCGATTCTTGTACAGATCGGTTAAAGATGCGGAGTGCTTATGGGCCAGTCTGGGTTCCGTTAGAGGAAATAAAGCATGTAAGTCGATTAATACGACTAGACGAAAAAAGGAATCTGCTGGCATCTAGCCCGTAGTTTCTTTTTTTGTGTCATTTTCTATCTGGCTTTCTATAGCAAACTTCTTTCGCCCTCACCACTCACCTAATTCAAGTTCACTATGACACCAATCCATTCCTCATTTTGATGATTCACGTACACTATAACCATCTATAGGAAGGTGTCACTGTTGGGTAGGCCTTAACCCAAACAATGTAGATGGAAGAGTCAGAATACTATCATCAAAAAGAGCTCAACAGTATTGATAAGATTGTGACAAAATTCGGGGATTTCATCCGGGTAGGTAAACAAAGCATTTTCGATGAATCTCAAATTGCACGAGAAAAGAAGAACATCGGTCCAAAGACTTTGCAAATAATTCTTGATTACGGAATCTTTTTAAAAGACGATTCCTCAAAATAGGATGAATTCAAATAAGGAGCAGCTGTTAGGTAACTGTTCCTTTTTGATTTACTTGATTGACATGCCCATTCGCTTGGAAGGAGCTGTACTGATATCCAGCATTCCAGTTTAAAAAGTACCATAAAAGATACTAGTAATCCGTCCAGTAATAAGCCTCCTTTATTTGCTTACTCCCTCGTCCTTCAGGAGATCCGCCGGCGATCCGAGCTGAACACCTTCTCGACCTGTTGCCAAGATCGAATCCCATTGCGACGTCGAACGATTCGGGTTTCCTTTGCGACTGCCCTTACCCTGGGAAAGATCTCGGCGTGTTCCCCTTCATACAAAGTCGGTCATCATCATGCCGATTTCCTGGTCGTATAGGGGCGGCGGGAAAGTCTTTTTGCTGTAAACAATCGTCATTGTCTTCACCTTCTTTCTACCAGCCTGTGGACAAATAACACTTTGTGCTTAGGTACATTATGGTGAACCTTGTCATAGGTAGAAGTACGGATCATTAAGCTAACGGGGTGGAATGCTGTCTTCATGTAGTTCATGCTTGTCTTTATTCTCTTTATCTAAATATTCGGCGCTCTACTTAATTCTCAATTAAAAAAGAAAAGCAAACACCTTCCCAAAAGGAATAGTGTTTGCTTTCTTTCGTCAATTAAGCTTTCTTTTTCTGAACATGAGAACCAAGCCAGCGCACAAGGCGATGAGTCCTGCAAGTCCCAAGTTGAAGAGGTTTGTTGATGTATTCGGCAACTTGTTGCCTTGAGGTGTACCAGATTGGTCTGCAGATGAAGGAATTCCACCAGATTCTCCTGCGATCATTTCGTTGTTATCTTGTGCAGAGTCTGACTGGCCAGCCCCATCTCCAGAATCCTCAGGAGTTGTACCGTTACCTGGATCCGTTGGATTTGTACCATTGCCCGGATCTGTTGGGTTAGTTCCGTTACCTGGATCCGTTGGGTTCGTACCATTGCCGGGATCTGTTGGGTTCGTGCCGTTACCCGGATCTGTTGGGTTAGTTCCGTTACCTGGATCCGTTGGGTTCGTGCCGTTACCCGGATCTGTCGGGTTCGTACCATTCCCTGGATCTGTCGGGTTCGTACCATTCCCTGGATCTGTTGGCGGTGTATTCGGCTCTGTTACTCGAATGGTAACTGTAACCTCTGTCTTGTTACCCTTGCCATCATCTACAATGACGGTGAAGCTGTCTTCGCCAACAAAGTCAGGATCTGGAGTATAGGTCCAGCTTCCGTCCGGATTCACAATTACGCTTCCGTTCCCCGGTTGTTTGCCTGGGATATATGTCAGCTGATCTCCATCCGGATCCGTACCATAAACATCGCCCGTTACGGATGTACCTTTGTCCGTAGTCACTTCCTTATCCGGAGATACTGGAGGTTGATTTGTTGGTGGTGGAGTCGTTGTTTCCGTCACATCAACGATAATCTCAACCTCAGTTTTGCCGCCCCTGCCATCTTCAACGATAACCGTGAAGCTATCCTCGCCGACAAAGTCAGGATCTGGGGTATACTTCCAGCTTCCGTCTGAATTCACAATGACTGTTCCGTTCCCCGGTTGCTTGCCTGGGGTATACGTCAATGGATCACCATCCGGGTCGGTGCCATACACATCACCGGTCACGGAAGTGCCTTTTTCCGTTGTTACTTCTTTACCAGAAGATACTGGAGGGTTATTCGGCTTGTCCGTTACATCCACAGTCACCGTCGATGTCGTAACTCCGCCCTTACCGTCGCTCACCGTGACTGTAAAAATATCCGGACCTACATATCCGGGATCCGGCACGTACTCCCATGTTCCGTCCGGATTGACGATCACCGAACCATGCTTCGGATTACTTTCGATGACAAACGTAAGCGTATCTCCATCCGGATCGGTTCCATAAACACTGCCAGTTACCGATGTATCCTTCTCCGTCGTTACTTCATAATTTTTAGTCACAGGCGCTTGGTTTGGCGGGTCTTCTACGTGAATCGTCACCGTCGAAGTAGAGGTCCCACCTTTGCCGTCGCTTACCGTAACCTCAAAGCTATCGGTTCCGGTAAAATCAGGATCCGGTACATACGTCCACGTTCCGTCCGGATTGACGGTTACCGAACCGTTTGTTGGATCGCTTCCTTTGTTGAACGTAAGTGAATCGCCATTTCCGTCCACGCCGTATACGCTTCCGGTTACGGTTGTGTTCTTCCATGTCGTTTCTTCGAAATCCGGCGCGATCGGCGGACGATTCACATCGACCGTAACACCGTTGGAATTCCGGGTTTCATGATCCCCTGACAACAAATTGTCGTACTCCACAGTCGCTTGGTTGGAGACGGCAGTCGTTTTGTATTTCGAGAGGATTTTAACTTTGAATTGGACCGTTGTCCCGTCAGGTAAGACGTCGACGTTCGGAATTCTGCCTGCCTGGCTTCCGTCCGCTCCGTTCCCTAACCGAACGACAATCCGATTTTCACTTGCAATAAATTCCCCTTGGTCATCGCCGCCTGCATCGGTCAACTGACCGGCATTCGGGCCCGATACAATCTCTAAAGATCCAGGGACGTATTCGGTTCCCTCAGGAATGTTATCCGTAAATACTGTGTTGCCCGAATCGTCTCCACCGTCATTTTTAAAGTTAACGGTGTAAGTTAAGACATCCCCTTCTTGTACATTGTCAACGGGGTCTACGGACTTTGTTACAACACCACATGGTTCTGTATCAAGGAAGATGTCGTCTAAGAAGTTCCCTGCATCTTGTCTTCCATCGGCACTACTAACCGATTCAAACGCGAAGCGTGTTACCTCCTGCCCAGCTGGAACGGTATACGTACCGGAATAATACGTCCATTCTTTATTCCCGGAGCTTATTTCTCTCACGGTATTTAAATCTCCGATTGATACAGTGGATGGACCGATTTTAACTTGCATCGTGTCTATACCTTGATCTCCCCTGTGGGCTAACCGCCAATAAATCGTTTGTCCCGGTGTCGTTTTCACATCTTGATATAAGGTGGATGCTTCCATTGCATTCAATTCTGCAAATTGATTTCCATGCGCACGAGAGATATTTACATAACCATTTTCATACCTCTCTATCTGCAGTAAATGATCAGACGCTGTTGTTTCCCACCCGGGGACTTCATCCTCATGAATTAACGAATATACACCAGAAGGGGCAGTAGGATCAGGGAAAGGTCTATTATTTGCTGGCTCTTCAAAACTACCGTTAACTAAAGCAACCCTATTCCCGCATGAATTCTGAGTTGGATCTGCAAATGTTGTTTGAATCCCAAGCGGCGCAAATGGCAGCCAGTTGCTGACTATTAAAGCTGTCGCCGCTGTGATAGCAGCCCGTTTCATTAACCGCAGGTTCATTTTTCAACCTCCTATTTAAGTTCAATCACGAAGTCTTTTTTCTAGAGCCTAAAGCATTAAAGTTAGCTGATAATAGCAGACATTCGAGATTTTTCATGATGTGACTCTATCAGTTCTCAATTCAAATGGGGAGGCATTCATATGTATTTTTCATTCGCCTCAACTGCCTTTACTTTTTTCCCCCCTCGTTTATCATCATTATCTATAGACAAAGCTAAAAGCCCCGACTATCACTAATTCAAATTTTAAATATCTCAAAAAGAAAACCTCCGTCCTAAAGCAGACGGAGGTTTCCGTCGTATTCGATAGCTGGCTGACATAGGATTTCAGTAAATCCGTTAGCCCCTGTAGCTTTGCGTCCCCATTTTTCAATGGGTTTGCCTTTATCGTACGAGCATGTATTTTTTGAGAAAATTAACCATTAGATTTAAATTATATTATAAGAGAATCATAAGTTAGGATCTCGAGACTCATTTTTCGTAGTTATTTCTTTCTATTTGTCGTTTTTAGGAAAAGTATGATGATAATAGGACATTGGTCATATTTTTTAGAAAACGTTTATTTTAAATATAGAACAAAAAAGCTGTACGATGAGGACAGTTTTTTTTACTTTCCTATTCTTAAAACTCCTCATGATCCTGCTCAAAGAACCCCATTAGTTTCAACGTATTGGCCATACTCTAGGTTCCCTGAAGTATCAAACCAAAAGCCCTTTCAAGCTGCTGCGTATAGAACCGATACCGTTGATACACCCAACGCTGCTTTTCTATCAGAATCGTAGTGTTGGCAGTCTTATCAGCATGAAGATCCTCCTGATCGATGCGGCGAGCAACTTTGCCATCAACGACCGCTGTTTTAAATCGTCTTCGAATTTTTCAAAATCCTGCATGAGCATTGCCATCTCTTTATATTTTACGAGCAGGAATTTTGTACGCTGGATCTCCGCTTCGTTTTGCTTTTGGAAAGAATTCTCCTTGTCCCCACGCCATCGCCGCCCCTTCCGTTTATTGATTCTCTGGGGTTGGATTTTATTAATTTTTAGCTACCGGGATTAAACTTGATTGGTTCTTTTAACATTAACCGTGTATTTAGGTACCCCGGCCTGAATCAACCGGGATTGTGACCCTGGTCTCTATTAAGCGGCTCCGCCGCCTTTATCATTTTTGTGACCTTTTCCTTATACTTCTTCCACTTCGGCTGAATTTGGCTGGAAGGAATGCCAGCATTTTTTTGAAATCTCAACCCATGTCTTACCCTCACTCAGACTTTTTTCCAAGAACAACGGGAAATCCAATGGAATATCTTCAAAAGAGGCGTTCTTTCAGGAAGAACCGTTCCAGCTCCTCCTTGCTAATCTCTTCATCGCTGGATAACTGGCTTTCCTCAGAATCAGAGGTGCCGTTCGCTGCGACTTTTGATCAGCTTCCTCGAAGGTCATTTCCTGCCCATCCGATTTTTCCTCATGCTGCTGGTCTTGCATCCATTCCGGGAGTTCGGAACCTTCCTGAACTCCTCCGCTCATGATGATTTGATCTCCCCTCACAATTTATCATTCATGTAGACTATGAAACTTTACATACTCGAGAGGAACTTATCTTCTCCTTGGATGGTCCATTTGAGTTAGTTGAGGATGGCCAGCTTATGAATTTCACAGACAGTAAACCTGTAAAGTTTCATGATTTGGATTACACGATGGACAGACGGATCAGCTTAAAGCTCAGTCATCCTGCCAGTAGGTACTATAATTCTGCCTTCGTGCAAAGGAAAGATATCGAGCAATTGCTGCAGTTTTATGGAGAAGATTTTTAAGGAGGATCTTTGATGAGAGGACATATCGCCAAAAAAGGGAGCAAGTATTACATTAGATACCTATTCCCACGTGCTGCCCAACTTGCAAGAAGCTGTTCTAAATACAATTGGTGACTCAATCTTAGGGAAGCAAATCGAGGACGAAAAACCCACTTTACTAGACTAAAGGGTAGAAAAATAGTAGAAGAACGGGTTAAACAACAAAAATGGCGCGATTCCGAAAACTCAGAAAACCGCGCCGTTGTTGACTTTATGAAGATGCTGGTGAAGGGAATTGAACCCCCGACCTACGCATTACGAGTGCGTTGCTCTACCCCTGAGCTACACCAGCACATGTGGTTCGATGTTATTCCTCACGAAACAACAAAAATTATTATAATACTTCAGCAGCAAAATGCAAGCCCAATTCTTAGGGAATATCCCCCGAAACTGGCGCAATTACCCGCCTAATTTCTCCTGCACGGATTGGATCTTCTGTTTGCTTGAGGAAACTCGATCCCTGCGGTCATCGATCTTCACGGAAGTCGATACGCGCTGCGCACCGGACAGAAAAGGCGCTTCATGCAAAGCCTCAATTGCCCGCCAGATCATGTTAAGGTCTCCCTCGATGATGGTGCTCATCGAAGTCAGCTCATAGGATATTCCCTCCTGTTGTTTCAATACACGCTGCATCTCGGCAACATAAGAGCTCAAACTCGTTGTTGCGGTTCCGATCGGAATCACCGTTACCTCCGCTATCGCCATTTTGAAAACCTCCCTCGTTCCCATCTCATCTATATGGAATGCTCTAAACTCCCGAATACTGTTATCATAACAATTCTGGCCCTCCATATCAAAGTCCGTCTGTCTTTAGCTTCACACAAGATATGGTGTACCTCCCTCGTTTCGTCCATACGAATATATCCTATTTTGTCAAAACGATAATATACGTGGTATCTGCTCAGAAAAGGTCGCATTTGGTCACAATTCAGGAAATGTTATGGCCTTTTGGCAGTTTCTTAACTGGCACAATGACCGCTCGTTTGCTATAATTCATTTTGCGTTCAATTTTAAGAATATGGTTTACAAACACAATATATTGGGTTAAATTAGATTAACAACAACCAAATATAGTGTATATAGGTGCCGGATCAACCTATAAGGCAGTCCGGCTTAATAGGGAAGCATGGTGTAAATCCATCACGGTCCCGCCACTGTAAGGGCTCTACGGCTGTTTATGATCTATCAGCCATCCACGTACGACATATGCCACCGAGGAACCCTCGGAAAGGCAATGCCGAGGGAAGAAGCTCGAGTCAGGAGACCTGCCTATATGCAGTAGACACCAACCTACGGGGTTTTAGGTAAGTGTTCGTTAAACTTGCGTCTGTACATAACATCATGCCCGTTCATGGGCTTATGGCAAACGTCATTTTCGAATCACAGCGCACGGACATTTTCAAGCCTGCCCGCGGGTTTTAGAAAATGTTTTTTTGATGTCCTTTTTCATATTTCCCCCGAAGAAAGCGAGGAATTTATTCATGCCCCAGCTCGTAGTTAAACCGAACAACCGTCAGCTCGCCTTTGATGAAATTCGCCTCTCCGTATATGCCGACCGTACTCTGAAAGGATTGGACATGCTCGATAAAGAGCGCCTGCTCCGCGGCGTCAATGCCAAATTGCGCGGTGAGCAAGTTACCGGCGAAGAAATCAGCAACGCCTTCACGATGTCCGCCCTTGAGCTTGTCACCAAAGAGGAGCCGAATTGGAAGTTTGCAGCTGCGCGTTCGTTTCTGACCTCTTTATATAAAAAAGCGGCCACCAACCGCCGATACAAAGCCTACCCTGAAGAACCATACGGTGCCTTCTATCCGCTCATTACGGAGCTTGTACAAAAAGGCATCTATCGCGAGGACCTTCTGACCAGCTATACCAAAGAACAAATCGAAGAACTCGGCGAGTGCATCGATCCAAGCCGAGATCTGCTGTTTGATTACATCGGTCTGTTGACGCTGGCTGAGCGTTACCTGGCAAACGATTTTGACGGTCGCGTTATGGAACTTCCGCAAGAGCGCTACATGGTCATCGCGATGTTCCTCATGCATAACGAGCCTGCCGACAAGCGTCTTGACCTTGTCAAAGAAGCCTACTGGGCCATGAGTAACCTGTATATGACAGCCGCTACGCCGACAATGTCCAATGCAGGCAAAAAGGTAGCCGGCCAGCTTTCCAGCTGCTTCATCGATACCGTAGACGACTCCCTGGAAGGAATCTTCGATTCCAATACGGATATCGCCCGCCTCAGCAAAATGGGCGGCGGCATCGGGGTATACCTCGGTAAAGTCCGTGCACGCGGCTCTGACATCCGCGGTCACAAGAACACCAGCTCCGGCGTTATCCCTTGGATTCGCCAGTTGAACAACACCGCTGTCAGCGTTGACCAATTGGGAACTCGTAAAGGTGCCATCGCGGTTTATCTGGATGTGTTCCACAAAGACATTTTGTCCTTCCTGGATCTGAAGCTGAACAACGGTGACGAGCGTATGAGAGCACATGACGTGTTCCATGGCGTATGTCTGCCTGACCTGTTCATGGAGGCTGTAGAAGCACGTGAAGAGTGGAGCCTGTTCTGTCCGCATGAAGTGAAGAAAGTCATGGGCTGGAAAGACGAGAATGGCCGTCCGCTGGGCCTGGAAGACTTCTATGATCAAGGACAAGGCGAAGGCGAATTCCGTCAAAAGTATGCGGAAGCCGTGGCGAACCCGCTGCTGCCGCGCATTACGGTACAAGCCATCGACATTATGAAGCGTATCATGAAATCCCAGCTTGAAACGGGTACACCGTACATGTTCTACCGCGACACGGTCAACCGTGCGAACCCGAACTCTGCGCATGGCATGATCTACTCTTCCAACCTGTGCACGGAGATCATGCAGAACCAATCTCCGACAGTCGTTGAACAAGAGGAGCTGGTTACGAAAGACGGACAAACCCGGATCGTCATTTCCAAAATCCCTGGCGATTTCGTTGTCTGCAACCTGAACTCCATCCACTTGGCTCGTGCTGTACCTGCCGGTGTGCTGGAGCGTCTCGTTCCAATCCAGGTTCGCATGCTGGATAACGTCATCGACATTAACAATATTGAAGTTCTGCAAGCTCAATATACCAACAGTCAATATCGTGCGGTCGGTCTCGGCACTTTCGGTCTGCACCACCTGCTGGCGCTGGAAGGGATCCGCTGGGAATCCGACGAAGCCGTTGCCTATAATGACAACCTGTATGAGCACATCAACTACCTGCTCGTTAAATCCAGCATGGAGCTGGCCAAGGAAAAAGGACATTATCCGAAATTCAAAGGCTCCGACTGGGAGAGCGGCGAGTACTTCACGTTCCGCGGTTACACTGACGGCGAGCATGAAGGCAAGTTCGTAACCACCGAACAATGGCGCGAACTGCAGCAAGAAGTGCAAGCGAACGGTGTCCGTAACGCATGGCTGTTTGCCATCGCACCGAACGGCTCTACATCGATCATTGCCGGTTCCACGGCGAGCATCGATCCATTGTACGAACTTCTTTCTTATGAAGAAAAAACCACCTATAAAGTGGCTAACCCGGCTCCGGATCTGTCCGAAAAAACGATCTGGTACTATAAAACGGCTTTCTTGATCGATCAGCATTGGTCCATCAAGATGGCTGCCGCCCGTCAGCGTCACGTTGACCAGGCACAAAGCTTTAACCTGTATGTCCGCCCAGATATCCGTGCTTCGGAATTCCTGGAGCTGCACCTGCATGCTTGGAAAGCCGGTATCAAGTCCACGTACTATGTACGCAGCCGTGCGCTGACGATTGAAGAGTGCGAGTCGTGCGCAAGCTAAGAGTTTAGTCTAACCTTTTTCGAACCCGCCCAAACCCTCCCTTCCAAGGGAGGGCCCCAAGGGCTCTGCCCTCTGGACACCCGGAAGGGGTTCAAAGTGTGAATGTGCGCTTCTACGTTACTTTGGTGGCTAGAAGCGCTTTCTCCCTTCGGGAACGCTGGAATTTAGTGCGGAGACGAATGAGTTGCTTCGTACGTTTTTTGAGTTACTGCCTGCTGGGATCGCTCTCCCTTGGGAATCGCTTCTCATGTGGTGCGGGGTCAATGAGTTGGCTGCATGCGGGTGTTCCCGCATAGCAGGAGTGGATAAGCTTTCTAAATAGAAGACTGCAAGGGTAAGGGTGTCCAATCGGAAGAGTTTACGTCCGCCTTTGGGAGCCCTTTGCAACCTTTACGATACATTCAGGCAAAGGGCGGACAACAAGCGGCTGGAGATGGATACCCGTCCCGTGAATACGCTGGACCAATATCCCTCAGCTTCGCCTCTGCGCCGCCCTACTATGATATACAAGGAGAGAAAATTGGCATGCAAATGCAAAAGATATTTAACACCGAAGCACCCAACCGCTCCACTCGCGTCATTGAAGGTGAATGCTCCGGGATCTTGAACTGGAACGACATTCGGATGCCTCATATGTATAAGCTGTACAAGGTCCTGCTGCTGAACCACTGGATCGCGGACGAGATTCCGATGTCTAAGGATGCGCAGCAGTTCCCGCGCCTGGACCCTGAAGAGCAGCGCACCTTCAAGATCAACATTTCTCTGCTGGCTGTTCTGGATTCCATGCAGACGATGTTTGTCAGCGACGTGAAGCGTTACTTCACGGATTCGTCGCTCGAAGCCATCTCGGCTATCATCGGTCAGCAAGAGGTGGTTCACAACCAATCCTATTCCTATGTGCTCTCTTCCATCGTTTCGGATCAGGAACAGAAGGAAATCTTCGAGTACTGGAAGCATGATCCGGTTCTGCTAGAGCGCAATCAGTTCATTTCGGACATCTATCAAAACTTCCGTGACAATCCGTCGCCGCAGTCCTTCTTCGAAGCCATGGTCGCGGACCTGATCCTGGAAGGCATCTTCTTCTACAGCACGTTTGCCTTCTTCTACAACTTGGCCCGTGACCAGAAGATGATGGCAACCAGCCAGATGATTTCCTATATTCAGCGTGACGAGAACCAGCACTGTTACTTCTTCGCCGAAGTGTTCAAGCAGCTGCTCAAGGACTTCCCTGAGCTGAACACGAAAGAGAACATCGACTACCTGTATCGCACCATTGACCGTGCTGTTGAGCTTGAGACCAACTGGGCTCACTACACACTCAGCAATGTGCGCGGCATCGATCTGAATGAATTGGGCGATTACATCAAGTACATCGCGAACCGTCGTATCACCATGATGGGTCTGGAAAAAGCTTATGAAGGCGTGGACGTTAACTGCATGCCATGGATCAAGCCTTTCTCCGATGAAGCCCTCAACGCGACGAAGACCGACTTCTTCGAAGCCAAATCCCGTAACTACGGCAAAGTTGGCGACGACAACGGGTTTGACGATCTATAAGCCCCTCTCCATATTAACAAACCTCCGTGAGCCCTTAACAGGAATCCACGGAGGTTTTTTTGTTACTGTATATGATCGGCCACAGTCCAAGTCTACAGCTCTTACTTACGGTCTATCAATGCTATCCCTTCGCTGCCCATACCTCGATCTCCACCAGAATGGACGGCATCGCCAACGCCGGCACGTAGGCCATCGTCATGGCCGGCGCCTTCCCCCCGTGGAATTTCTCCCATACCTGATGGAAATGATCCCAGTCGACCTCCTGAGCCGCCCAAATGTTGATTTTGACGATATGATCCGCCGACATCGCTTCCGCAGCCAATAACCTCTCAATGTTCACTAAGGTATTCTCCACCTGCTGCTTCATATCGTCCGGCAAGTTCCCCTCCCTGTCGGTTCCCACCTGTCCGGAGAAGACCAACAGCTCGCTCCCTCTCGGAACCTTGGTTATATGGGTATAAGGCCCGATCGGCGGGGCAATAACAGGTGGATTGTACCGCTGAATTGGAGACGGCTGCTCCTCATCGGCTTCATTCAAAATAGCCAGCGTCTGATGGTCTTCCCACGTTCCGTTGATTTTCACGTTTTTTCGGGCAATGCCTTCTGTATGGAATCCGGCTTTCAAAAGCACATGGATCGAGGCCCGGTTGTGCGGCATCACGCCCGCCTCAATCCGGTGAAACTTCAATTCCTGAAAGGCAAACCTCACGACCAATTGAACCGCTTCGGTCATATAGCCCTTTCCGTTATGGTCTTGGTCCATAAAATAACCGATCCAGCAGCTTTGCAGATCTCCCCGCACCACTTCGGTCAGCATAATCTCGCCGATGATCGCTCCGGTGTCCCGCAGCCCAATCATATAGACATACCCTTGATCTGCCTTACTGTCTACCATGGCCTTTCGAATCCGCTCAAGCTGTCCCTGACGGGTGTAGAAGCTCTCTTCTCTTAAACCCGTGAACCGCTGAAAAAAATCCCGGTTATCCTTCTCGAGCTTCAGAAGTGCGTCCACATCCAATTCTTCTACCGATTTCACATAAATCTGTTTCCCTTGCATGAACATCCATATCCCTCTCCTCTGTTTGAATCATTAGAAACACAAAAAAACACCACAGCGCGCCTGTGGTGTACATGCCGATCTATGCAACCACAAGCTAGCGACCTGTGGTGTTTCATTCCACTGCATCCTCATTCGGTCACCGAATGGAAGGATCCTTGATCGCCGAATATCCGATTTTGGACACACTTCTCCCATAATCGGACGGATCAAAGAAAACAGCGGTGGAGTATCCCATGCCTTTTGCCAAAGACGCCAATGATCTTTTTTTCATGTGAATACTCCTCCCTTCTGCTTCGCGTGTTTCACCTATGCCAAACATCTATGTCCATATAAAATCTCTCGCCTTAAGCTCGAGTCGCAGCGTTAGCTTTCCATCATCTAATTAACCATAGGATATATGATTAGAAATAAAGGGTCAAATCCGCTTAACTGGACTCACATGACTGTCCCCTTCGGATTGCCTTGGGACGGTCCTCTGCCCTGCTTCAGATGCTTCAGCTGAGCTACAATGATAACACTGATCACGACCAGCAGAAACCACGAGCTGATTTTGCCGATATGCACAAGGCTCCATGTGCGCTCCTGACCCGGATAAGTCCAGGCCCCAAGAAACGTAGAAATGTTCTCAGCGATCCAGATAAAAAAGCCAATGAGCAGAAACGACAGCACCAGCGGCATCCGCAGCGTTTTTCCGTCCACGTCAAAATACACCATGGTTCTGCCGAACACTACGAATAACAATGCCGTGAGAAGCCAGCGTGCATCCCACACATAGTGATGGGTAAAGAAGTTGGCATAGATCGCTGCGCTGATCAGCACGGTCAGCACGGGCAGCGGCCAGCCCGTTATACGCAAATGCATTCGGCGCCATGCCTGGCATATATAACTGGCCACACTGGCGTACATAAAGCCGCTGTACAGCGGGACGCCGCCGATTTTGCTCCAGCCTTCCTCCGGGTAAGACCACGAGCCCATATGCACTTTATACAGCTCCAGCATCAAACCGATGACGTGAAAGACGCAGATGACCTTCAGCTCATCCCATGTCTCCAGCTTGCTCGCCAGCATCCCGATTTGCGCCAGCACACATATGAGAAGGATGAGATCATACCGCGCCAAGCCGGGAATCTCAACCACCTTGGTCAGTCCCAACGCACCGAAGATCATAACCGGAAATATGCAGGACAACGCCTGCTGATAACCGAATATCCACAGCTTCCGTATAAATTCCATAAGCTCCTCCTACCACCTGCACATTCGTATACTTCACCCTACCACAGACCGCGATTTCAATAAAAGAACAGCATTGTCATATTTCGTGCAATCCATTGAAGGGTGTAATGCAAAAAAAGAGAGCAGCCCTTCAGCTGCCCTCTTACCCGTTAACGTCCTATTTACCCATGCTTGAGGTTGTCCTTGACGCCAACGATGCAGCTCAACAACCCCCATTCAATCGCTTGATACCTTTCAAGTTTCCCTATCTTACGCCAGGCTTCAACGGCCGCAGGGATTATCTTCTCAACATGGCCGATGAACGACCGGTCAGAGCGCGGCAGGGTGAGCCGTTTTTTTCTTTTTGACCCGTAACAAAAATGTAAGAGGTATGGCAATAACAGCCACCAACGTTCCGATCATAAACACGTCATCAATGCCCATCGTTGTCGCGGCACGCTGGGTCGAAGCCCCCGCGCCCAAGTAGTAGGACGTTCTGGATACCACCAGTGCGCTGAATATGCCGATCGATAACGAAGCGAGCCCTTGGCGCGCCCAGTTCGTGATCGACGAGGCGTGGCCTGAATATTCGCTGGACACCGCGCTCATTGCTGCGTTCGTTAACGGCATATTGCATAAAGCAATGCCGAGGCAGCGAACCAGCTGCAGCAAGGAAATGTACAGAACCGAGGTATGGACGCCGATTCCGCTGAAAGCGAGCGTGGCAGCCACAATGATGAGAACTCCCGTGATCACCAGCCGGAACGGACCGATCCGATCATAAAATTTGCCGATAATCGGCGATGCAGCGGCCATGACAACCGCGCCCGGCAGCATGATAAGCCCGGTATCCATCGGAGACAGCTTCAGCACAGTCTGTAAATAGAGCGGCACCAGCAAGGTTCCCGTATACAGCGATATCGTCACGATGCAGTTCAGGATCAAGCTGTACCGAAATCGGGGGAATTTGAATACTTTAAGCTGCAATAACGGGGATGAAATCCGCAGCTCCCACTTAATGAAGAACAGCAGCAGTAAGATTCCGGAGATGAGCAGGGACAGGGTCTTCCAGGATCCCCAACCCCAGTCGTTGCCGTGGCTGAAGGAGAGCAGCAAAAGAGAGCTCCCCGCCACCACCGTCAAGAATCCGAGGAAATCGAACCTCTTCTTCCCGGTCAGTCGATAAAAAGGAATGAATTTGCTTACGATGACCATCGAGATCAGGCCGATCGGAATATTTAGAATGAAAATCGATTTCCATCCAAAATATTGCACCAGCCATCCGCCAAGTGTCGGCCCAATCACCGGTGCCAGCATAGAGGCCAGGCTCCATAGTCCCATGGCGTAGGCTTGCCGCTCCCGTGGGAATACCTGGTAAATGATGGTCATCGTAATCGGGATAATCATCCCGCCGAACACGCCTTGCGTAATCCGGAAAGCAATCAAAGTCTCGATGTTCCAGGCTACAACGCATAATAGCGACGAGAGCGTAAAGCCCAACAAGGCCAGGACAAACAGCCTCTTATAACTGAGCTGGTCTCCCATGTAACCTACGATGGGAGCCACTATGCCCGTTGCCAGCAGATAACCGGCCATCAGCCATTGAGTTGTGCTCAGCGTGGCATCGAACTGCTCCATGACAACGGGAAAAGCCACGTTGATGGTCGTGATGCTGAGCACCGCCAGAAAATTACCGAAAAAGATAGCGCTCATTATAAGCCAAAATGAAGATTTATCTTGTGTATTCACATGAAGCCTCCTAAACAAAGTAACCCCGCCCGGATCTGGTTAACAGAGCTGGAGGCGGGATTCAAAGAGTTTGGTCTTTGGTTATGGAAATAATTTTTTGCCAAGCAATCGCAGTAAAATATACAGGTTATCCGCTTCGTCCTCATCCAGCTGCTTGAAGGATTCCATGACGGCATAATCTCCTTCACTGCGGGCATCGAGCACAAGCTGCCGGCCTTCTGCCGTAAGATTGACGTAGTGGCTGCGTCCATCACTGGGATTTGGCGTTCGAACCACCAACCCCCGCTGTCCCAGAGCGTCCACTAAATACGTGATCGTTGCAGCCTTAAGCTCCATATGCTCAGCCAACCGATTGGGAAGCAGCGGACCCTGCTGCTCGATCAAACTTAAGATCTTATACTGATTCATCGTTAAATCGTTCTTTCTCAAGTGACTCAAAAAAGATACGACCCGATGCCTCGTCATTTTATCCGATAACTCACGATACATGTCCATGAGTCTCTCGACGCTTGCTTCTCTTCCGTTCTCCAGAGTTTTTCACCTCGCTTCTTATTTTAGTTCAATGATTCTAACTTGTAAACACCATTTTCATGATTATCATTCTATTTAACCCCACTTATTGAGGATTAACTGACTAAATACTTAAATTGTTCGAAGTTTATTTCAGAATTTCAAACATCCATGATTCTTGAAATCAGAAACATCAACGATGAAAAACTCCCAATCATTCCCCTAACTCGAAACGCTCGGTAGGATAGCAGGCTCCTACATAAAAAGGACTCGCAAGATCTATGCGATCTTACGTGCCCTTATCTTTCCCGTTTATTCCTCATCGTCCGCAAACAATTCATGCAGCATCGCTTCCCGGCGATTCACGAATTCCTTCGTAATCATATAATGATCCGTTTCCTCCAAGCTCGACTCTTCCACCCCTTCGGAAGTCAGCTTGTAGATGACGGAATCGGGATAGGCCATAACAATCGGCGAATGCGTGGAAATAATAAACTGCGAGTCTTCCTGGACCAGGTCATGGATGCGTCTAAGCAGCGCCATTTGGCGGAACGGGGATAACGCCGCTTCAGGCTCGTCCATAATATACAGGCCGTTCCCCCAAAACCGATGCAAAAAGGTAGCAAAAAACGATTCTCCATGCGACTGCTGGTGAAGCGATTTGCCGCCGTAGGAATCATAAAGTCCCGGTCGCTCCCGTTCCAAAGCATCTACCTCGCTGGCGACGTTATAATAGCTCTCCGCCCGAAAGAAAAAACCATCCCGCGGTTTGCGTACGCCTCGAACGGTTCGTATGTATTCATGAAGCTTGGAATGCGTCTCTTCGGTTGAGAACGAGAAGTTCATCGTTCCTCCTTCCGGATTAAACCCAAGGGCCGTGGCAATCGCCTCCAGCAGCGTGGATTTGCCCATGCCGTTCTCGCCCACGATATAAGTAACCTTGGGATGAAAATGAAGACCGTCCAAAGCCGCAACGGCCGGCAAATTAAAAGGATATTCATGAAATGAAGGGATACGATCCCTCATTAACACAACGCTTCGTAGATAGGCAAGCATAGCAGCGTTATCCAAGCGCTTTCCCTCCTCGATTGTGAAACCTATAATTACTACTCTACTATATATCATTCCAGCAATGGTTCCAATTCAGGACCATCACTCGATATTTCCGAGCATAAACATGGGACGTTTCCCTGGAAGGGTGAATACGAACATCCTTTTTCACGCCATAACAGGAGGCATTGCCTCGAGCTATTGATGCCTCGTGGATACTCAATAAAAATGCGCCATCACAGGGCTTGTCGGGACCTGGAATGACGCACTTTTTGATACGATATCGAATGGTGTTATTCTGATATGCTACTCGCTGACGATAAACTGATAGAGCTCCTCAACCTTCTCTTCCGTCAAATCGCCGCTGTTATCGAATACCTTAATGGACGTCTGCGGAATGTCCCAGTTCACTTCCGGCACGAAATCGACGCGCTTCTTGAAGTCGTCCCAATGATCCAGCTTCCACTGATCCCGCTCGGTCTGTCTGTCAATGATGCGCTCCTTCTGCAAATCCATGTCTTTGAGCGCAACCACGATGACCTTCACGTCAACGTCACTCTTCGTTAACCCTGCCGATGCAATGACTTCTTCAATCCATTCGCGGTTCTTGAGCTCGGCGGTAAACGGAGAAATCATAAAAACATTTTGTCCGGCACCCAGGTTCTCGATGCAAATATCCTTGGTCGTATCATATTCCAGATCGCGCAGGTTCTCTTTATAAAAGGAAGAATCGCGGTCATTCGGATCCAGTCCGTTACTTTCCAGGAACTTCTCAACAAAGCGTCCCCCCACCGTATCACGGTCGAGAAATGCAGCCGGTATACGGACTGCAAGCTTCTTGGCTACGGTTGTCTTGCCTGTACCGGCCACGCCGACAAAAAACACTAGCTTTTGCAAATGGTATCCCTCCATATGATCTCTATCGCTTTCATATCCCTGCCGTCCACTCATGCTATCCTTATGCGCGTTCTGTCCGGTAACGGGTTTCTTCAATTAATTCCTCCATCGCGGAGGTCAAGCGTTCCTGAAGCACATCCGCTACATCAAATCCGCCCTCCTCGGTACGTGCCACCTGGGCATCCACCGCGTACACGCCGCCAAGGATATGACGGGCCCCGATCGAAGAAAGCACGGGCTTGAGCGAATAATCTATCGCCAGCAGATGTGCGAGACTGCCGCCGATAAACATCGGAAGCACGATTTTGCCGGCCAAGCCTTTTTGCGGAATCAGGTCTAAAAAGGTCTTTAAAACACCGGTAAACGAAGCTTTATAAACCGGACTTGCCACAATCACGGCATCGGCCTCGGCCACAAGCCCGTTCGCTTTGACAATATGCTCACTCTCAAACTTGGTATGAATCAAATCCTCAGGCGGCAGGGCGGCCACATCGATCCGGCTAACCTCGAAATTCGCAGCAGTCAATGCCTGCTCTGCATATTCCATAACGGCATTCAATCGGGACCCGGCTGTGGGACTTCCGTTAATAATAACAGCTTTCGCCATAATCATTCACCTCGGCTTATCTTATAGTGTCGCCATCTCATCCATTCATAAGATCGCTATGTAAGGTCCTCTCGAACGTCAACCCATATAAATCAGAGCAAACTTGTCAGAATTAGTATCATCGTATCAATGTGTCTGCGCTTTTGTCAATGCAGCAGCTCCGGCAATTGAACCTTGGTATCACGCCAACTATTACACTAGGTGCCTCCACCGGGGTTGGGGGAGATTTTTTACTGAGTAGCCCGAAAGACATCGTAAAAAATCGGTATTCCGCGCGTTTGCGCACGACCTTTCTCCTATTCTGCTCATAAACGGCACCCTCGACTGGGCGGATGCATAGAGATAAAGCATCGGCGTTCAACGAAAACACTCTGTATATCAAAGGAGGAAGGAAATGAATCCCCAGCAGCCCATTCCATACGTAGGCTCCAAAACCGAATGCAAGATACAGCCTATCGCGTTCCCTCCCCAGCATCAGAACTGCCAGCCCGGTCTTGAAAGCCTCATGTCCCCGCATCCGATCAGCGAGGATCCCGCCTACCGGGGCAGCGGTAAACTGGATGGCAAAATCGCGATTGTAACCGGAGGGGACAGCGGCATCGGCAAAGCGGCGGCCATTGCTTTTGCCAAGGAAGGTGCCGATCTGGTCATCCCATACTTATATGAGACTTCGGATGCGGAAGTGACGAAGCGGCGGATTGAGTCGCTCGGCAGACGCTGCCTCTTAATGAAGATCGACCTGCGGTATAAAAAGAACTGCGAAGCCGTAGTAAACGAGACGATAGCCCACTTCGGCAAGCTGGATGTGCTCGTGAACAACCATGCCGTCCAGTACGTTCAGCGCAGCATCTTGGACATCACGGAGGAACAGCTGCATCATACCTATCAAACGAACATCTTTCCCTTTTTCTTCATGATCCAAGCTGCGCTGCCCCACATGAAATCCGGGGCGTCGATCATCAACACGGCCTCTATTACCGCCTATCAAGGATTTAAGGAGCTCATCGACTATTCTTCCACTAAAGGCGCCATCGTTTCCCTTACCCGATCCCTTGCCCTTTCGCTCGTCGATCAAGGCATCCGCGTCAATTCCGTCGCTCCCGGCTCGGTCTGGACGCCGCTCATCCCATCCAGCTTCCCTGCCGAAGAGGTCGCCGTATTCGGAACGGATTCACCGATGAAGCGGGCGGCACAGCCCTATGAGCTGGCACCCGCCTATGTTTACTTGGCGTCGTCCATCTGTTCCTCTTTTGTCACGGGTCAGGCTATTCACGTCAACGGGGGACAGATGGTAACCAGTTAACAGCAGTGCCTTAAGCGTTCGAGAAGCTATGAATAACAAGCAGAGGATGTGTACCATGAACACGGGAATTCCTAAACGGTCCGGCCGGATGGACATGGGATTTTATGCATTAAACAAGCTGGCCAGCGCCGGCATCGTTGTGCTGCTGCTGAGCCTGCTCGATTGGGTGTGGCCTCCCGGCGCTGATCGAGCTTCGGAATGGTTAGGCCTCTATCTGCCGCAAGAGCACTGGGTATACGGTTACGCGCTCACTGCATCCCTTGGAGCAGATGCCATACTCTCGTTCTTGCCTTCCCTGCATAAGGCTAAACAAGCCGCCGTGTACGGAGCGGTCGGATTTCTGTTCTTCGCCTTATTCACAGGCGGAAATCCGGAGCAGCTCTGGCTGCGGGCAGCAGCGGGAGCCTTAACCCTGCTCATCTTCTTGTGGGGGAAGCATACGTTCTCCAGCAATTCTCTGGTCACCCCGTTCTTTGCCTTGATCGTTCCCCTGTTGTGCTGGGTGATCTGATTCAAGCGACTATAGCTTTCCTCATGAAAAAAAGCCCTTCGATGAGGGCCTTTCTCTTCCGTCAAAGTGCTTCGATGACATCCCCGGCGATGACCGAGGCGGGATGTCCCCGATGCCGCGCGGCCCGCTCGCCGGCACGGCCGTGGAGCCACACGCCAAGCGCGGCTGCAGACGGACCGGTATTTCCTTGCGCCAGCAGGCTGGCAATGATGCCGGTCAGCACGTCCCCGGTGCCTCCGGTCGCCATGCCGGAGGTGCCGGTTGTGTTGATGTAGGCTTGTCCGTCCGGCGAAGCCACGACGGTATGCGCCCCCTTGAGCACGAGGGTAACCCCGTGCCCGGTCGCGAACGATGCGGCAACACCGATCCGGTCCCGCTGCAGCTCGGCGGTCGGGATGCCCAGCAGCCGGGACATCTCCCCCGGATGCGGGGTCAGCACGGTTGCCGCACCGCGCGGCTTCCAGGTGCCGAAATCACCGGCCGCGGACAGCATATTCAGCGCATCGGCATCCACCACCAGCGGTCCTTCCCATTCTTCCCACAGACGGCGAAGCCATCTGGCATCTCCTTCAAAACGGCCAAGTCCCGGACCTACGGCCAGCACATTGCGGGTTTTGGCCAGTTCCAGCACCTGCTCCGCGGAAGCCTCATCCCAGTAACCGCCGCTCTCCTCGCCTGTGGCGGGGGCGAGCATCACCTCAGGCGCGGCTCCGCTCAGCGGCAGCACCAGGCTTGCGGGGAGCGCCCAGGTCACCAGACCGCAGCCCGCACGAAGTGCTGCCCGGGAAGCGAGCAGGCCTGCGCCGCTCATCGTGCGGCTGCCCGCTACGGTCAGCACGTGACCGTAGGTGCCCTTGTGTCCATCCGGCGAGCGATGGCAGGACACGTCCACACCCAGCTCGGTCCGAAGGACATGCGGGGTGAGCAGATGCGTGCTGACGCCCTGCTCCCGGCACAGCGATGCCGGGATGCCGATGGCGCGGACCACCACCCGGCCGGCCGCCTCGGCGCCGGGGTACTGCACCAAGCCTCGCTTCAGGAATGCGAGGCATACCGTCACCGCGGCCGAGATGCACGGCTCGTGCCGCGCGCCGGTATCGGCGTCCAGTCCGCTCGGAATATCCGCGGACACAATCGGCAGGCCGCTGTCATTGGCGGCCTGGATCAGCGCGGCGTAAGCGCCGCGGGGCGCGCCCGCCGCGCCCGTGCCGAGCAGCGCGTCCACGATGCCGGTGTACGCGCCGTAGTCCACGGCATCACGGCCGTGGACCAAAGCCGGGATGCCCAGCGCTGCCGCGGCATCCCGCTGCACCGCCGCCTCGCCCGCTAACGCGGACGGCTCGGCGGCATAGAGCAGCGTGACGCGTATACCCGCGTCACGCAAATGCCGGGCGGCGACCACCCCGTCGCCGCCGTTATTGCCCTTGCCCACCAGAATGAGCCAGTGCTCCTGCGACGCAAGCGCGGTGGGCAATCGAGCGTCTCCGTCGATGACTGGCGACGGACGACTCATCTCCAGAGCCAAGTCGTCCCCGGCGATAAGAGCCTCCGCCGCTGCCGAATGCTTCGATAAGGATAGCCGCTGTTCACCTGGCCCGTACTCGGGCATGAAGGACCGAGCCTGTCCTGCTGTCCCAGCAGCGGCTCCGTCAACAGAACGGCTTATTCTATCACGCTCCAAGCACAGCTTCAGGACTTCCTCGGAAATCGCCTTACCTGCATTCTCCATCAGGGCTATGGCCGGAATGCCGAATTGATGAATCGTATGGTTGTCGAGTGCCCTCATCTGTTCAGACGTCACAACATACATCCAAGCTCTCCCCTTTGCTTCGATATATTCTACGCATACGCGTTGGCGACTCAGGATGCCTGTCTATTAATAAGCAACGGTAAAACGGGACTGAATAAACTGCGGATCATCCAGCTCATCGATAACCGCTACCGCGAAATCTTCAACCGAGATTCGGCTGCTTCCGCTCTCGTCAGTCACCAGGCGATCCATGCCGATCCGGAACTGTCCGGTACGTTTCCCCGGCTCAATGATCGCCGCCGGACTGACATACGTCCAATCCAGATCGCTTTCCTTATAGAGATCGTAAGCATCCGCATGCGCACGGGCAAGCGGCCTGATTTCCTCCGGAAATTCCGGGGTATCCATAAGCGGTACGCCGCTGTCGGCGATCAAGCTGCCCGCGCCGCCAACGATCAACAGGCGGGTTACGCCGCCGCGTCTTGTCCCCTCCACAATCGTGCGTGCGGCCGCAACGAGTTCCTCTTCCCGGCCGAACTTCGGACCGAAAGCGCTAATGACAGCATCATGCCCTTGAATCGCCTCTTCTAATGATGAAGGATCCATGACATCCGCTTTAACTTTCCTTAATTGCTCATGCTCTGCATCCAATCGATCCGGATTACGCAAGATCGCAGTAACTTCGTGCCCTCGTCGCAGCGCTTCCTCCGCAATTCGTCTCCCGATCGTTCCACTTGCTCCAATTAATGCTACCTTCATGTTCATCGCTCCTTCGCTTAGAAATTATACTACATCACCCCTGGTGATGAATGGCTCTTCTTGAATCCTAAGTAGTATTATAAACACCTGGTGCCGTCTATAGCCGTTTCGAGGTGTCACGCCTCCTATTTACTTATCCCCATGCAGACCTCTTCAAACTCCACTCGTTCATTTTTCCTCTAAACAATAGATCCTAAGACCTATATATATTCTTATTATTTTCGCCGATATAATACACAAATGCATATTTACGAATATATTTATCTTGCGTAATGACTTACATTGCAATACCAATGTTTGTGTGTTTGTTCTGGCCTAATCGTATGTAAAGGAGATTATCCATACAATGAACAAAAATTACGTTCGCTTGCTGGCCCTCTGTCTTAGTGGCAGTCTGCTGCTGCTATGCAGCTTGTCCCTTCACCCTGATACGGCTACGGCCGAGCCCCGCCAAAAGGCGACCTGGTTCTGGAACACCCCGCAAATTCAAGATTCAGCTGACGATATTCTGAATTTTGCAGCCAGTCAAGGGGTCAATGTGCTCTATCTGCAGATGAACCGGGATGTTCGGCCCGAGTATTACCGCAGCTTTATTCGCCAAGCGGGTGATCAGGGGGTCGAGGTTCATGTCCTCGGCGGCGCGCCTAAATGGGCGCTGGAATCGGAACGTCACCGATTGGAGACCTTCATTCAATGGACCGCTGAATATCAGGCTTCCGCTGCTCCGAATGAGCGTTTCGCCGGCATTCATGTCGATATCGAGCCGCATGCGCTGACTGAGTGGAAAACAAATCAAGCCTCCATGGTAAAGCAATGGCAAGCGAGCGTCCGCTATCTGGTCCATGAAGCGCACACCCTGAATCTGCCCATCGGTTCCGACATGACATTCTGGCTGCACGGCTACCAGCTGCCGGACCAATCGATGTCGATCAGCCGATGGATGATCCAGCAGTTCGACCAGGTCGTCATTATGGCCTATCGTGATCAGGCAGATACCATTTATAATGTCGCTGCCGCCGAGCTTAAGGAAGCCGATGAGCTTGGCAAGGAAGCCTTAATTGCCGTAGAGACCAAATCGAGCAATGAGGGAGCTTACATTACCTTTTTTGAGGAAGGCACGTCCTATATGGAGGAACAGTTATCCAAGGTATGTATCAAAGCGGAGAAGCACCCTTCGTTCTCCGGGTTCGCCATCCATGACTATAATAACTGGAAAGCACTGCATGAGTCCGATCGATAACCATCGCGATAATTTCATAATAAGAATAAAAAAGATGGCGTTTCAAGAGGGAGTTTTCCTCCGGCGCCATCTTTATATTTTAGATGAAGGAACTCATCCTCTCCCTTCGGTAAAAGGCCTGATCGCTTTAAACCGTCAACATGAGAAGCAGTACATAACCGACCGTCAATTTCGCGCGTTGTAGCGGCCCTTTTTTCAACTGTACTTCCATCCCCCGGCCCCTCCTTCTCTTACGATGCTACCGTCTTATTCATATACTATATGCGGCTCGGCCTCTTATGTTGCCTTGAGGAAAAATTGTTTGCCAACAAAAAAATTGATTGGGCATGTAAACAGAAGAGTACGATTTTCAGCTTCCTGCATTGGAAGCAGAAACTGGGCTGCAATGCAGCTCATTCACGATCAGGATAGTGCTTCAAGACGTCCTGCAAATATTGTTCTGCCTCCACTACAAGCTGACGCTCTCCCGTATTCCATTGATCCCGATTTCTGTCGACTGCTAAGAAGGCAGCATAAATCCGTTCGTCGCCATGTGTCACACGTTGAACCATCCGTTGCCATTCTTGGGCTAAGGTTCTGGCTAAACGGGACTCGATGGGAACGTTTGAGGCCTTATAAGCTGCAGCTTGCAGCGATATTTTTCTGAACGTATTGTAAAAATCCAGTGCCGCCTGCTCAGTATTAAATACTTCTTGAAATAGTCGCGAGTCTTCCTCCGAAAATTCGTATTCTTTCCAAGCCGACATATCGACCTCACTCAACGAACGCATGAGATGGGCTAACATCTCCCAGGGTACGTTGTAACCTTCTTTCATCATTTCCTTTGCGACATGCAATCCGTCAAGCTTGGCTTGGATACTCTCTTTCTGTGAATAGAGGACCGATGCCTGGTAATCTAGAATGTTCTCGATATCCTGAACCTCGGTGCCCACGATCAATTGTTCTTTGATCTTTTTTAAAGAGAAACCGATGGCTCTATAGAACATAATCTGTTCAAGTACATACAGCTGTTTACCATAATATACTCTATGCCCCAGCTCATCTCGCTCCGCCTTAAGAATCCCTTCGTTATCGTAATACTGAATGGTTCGCGGAGTTATTCCCGATAATTGACTGAGTTCTTTTACGGAATATTTTTTTTCCATGAACCCATCCCTTCTTTGTCCCTTACTCGATTTTCGCTAAAAAAGCTTCTATTGTTTCCAGTAACTCTTTAGGGTATTCCCCGTTAATTGCGTGCGAGGCATCTTCAAATACGACCATCTCGCTATCAGGGTCTTTCAGAGAATCCTTACCCGTTTGATACGACTTATCAGCATGGTGCATCGTCGATTGTCCAGCTAAAATGCCGAGCACCGGCATCGTCAGCTCAGCTAATCGTTCCGGCTCGATGGCTTCCGGCATAGGCAGCTTGCTCTTGAATGTCCGCATCCCGGTTTCGATTAATTTGGCGGTCGGGTCGCTGTCATCAACTTCAGCCCCGCCGGATATATAGCTGAGCATTCTCTCCCGGATCGGTTTGGGCACCATGGGCACGGACGCCGGAATGGACACCAGTATCATTTTCAGTGGAATGGGGCCAAACACATAGACAGGATCCAGCAATATGAGCGAGTGAATCTTCTCAGGATGCTTGAGCGCCACATTCGCCGCACTCCACCCGCCGAACGATAGCCCTAATAGGTGGATCTCTGATTCCGGCAGCTGATCCAGCACTTGCCCTAACCATGCTGCTTGGTCCGCTGCGGTTTCAATCCGTCTGGTTTCTGTGCTTAAACCCGGCTCTCCTATCAAATCAAGGGTGTATACAGGCCTGTGTTCTAGAAAGCCTCTTAGATTGGCCTCCCACATCGGTGTAGCAGATCCTTTACCGGGAAGCAGCAGCAGGGGTGTTTTATGCGGTGTATCGCTCCCCTGGTACTTGTAGAGCTGTACCACGCCAAAATCGGTATGAACCTTAATCGATTCAACCGGTTCTGGTAAGTGACTCATCGCCTCACCATAAGCTGCCGCATATTCCTTCTGCCCATCCTCTGTAACAAAACCGCTTAACGACCCGTCATCTCTAAATAAGAAGCCTATTCCCGTCAGTATAGCTAGTATCGCAATGAGAATACTACCCAAGAGTACCCATCTTTTTTTTCGTTTCACTTCAATCCCCTCCTAAGGTGACTATAGGATATGACGTAACGTTATACGCAACCCCCTATGCTCTCCATAGCTGCCTGTTACCGAATCAGCTTGAAATCCCTCCCTTGTTGTGCAATAGTGAAAGGTAGAATATTGAAGGAGGGATCCGCTTGTCCCTTACGGAATGGATGAATGATATCTTTGGCTCACTCGACACACTCGTGGCCGTGCTTCTTGCCACTGCGGTATTTACGGGCCTGTACATATACAGTGCATCCCGGCTGTTGGGTGCACGCAAGGATTCACTCGCCCGCATTCGTCAGTCCTTGACGATATACACCAGACTGGCCGGGCCTCTGGGAACCCTTATCAATCGACCGACCCGAACGGCTGTCCCCGAGGATCTGCTTATCCGGCTTCTGCAGGAATGCAAATCCGCTGACCTGTTGACTCGGGAGCTCCACGAACAGATTGATACCTTTCTAAGCGATCGTGATGAATCCAGATTGACAACACTTCACAAGCTGCTGGACCGCGAGATCAACAGGCTTATGAAGGAGCGCGACGAGCTGGTTGGACGGCTCGAGAAACCAGGTTGGGGTATGGGATTATGGCTGCTCTTGAAACCTGCAATACCTGCCCTTGCACTAGGTGCTGCAATCTTATGGACGTCGATTCTCGTCCAAGAACTAAGGCAATCCTCTGCCTGGACAAACCCCGCGGTATGGTGTCTATGGCTCTCCAACATGATTGCCACGATCTCCTTCTACCGACTGTTGATAGACTCTCGAAGAAGAACGCATGGCGCTATCTATACCGTACTGCATCTGCTGATTGTAGCCTCAGCCCTGTTTAATCTGATCTGGAACGAGGCCTCTCCTTACGTTCTGGCTACCCAATGCTTGCTGTATCTGGCGGGTTTCCGGGTTACGGCCACTCGCCAGCGGCGTGAGCGGCCCTATGCCGGGCACCCGGAGCTAATGGAACAATTTCTTCATCCTGCGGGAGATCACGACCCTCTTAGTGAAACGGCAAATTCCAGTGAACCGGAGATTAGCAGCAGTCCTCTGCGGTCCCGATAAGACAACAAGCGACATGAGTATTAGAAAAAACAACCCGCACCGAAATTCATCGGCCGGGCTGTTTTTTATTTTCGCCATCCTATGGAGCAGGCAGATATTATCCAATATCACGCTCTACCATACCGCATACCTGTGTTCATACAAAAAAGAAAAGAACTCCCGCATGAATGCTGAAGCGCACTCCCTTAGACTACATCGGTTAACACTCCGGGGTGTTTTTCCAAAGTCTAATGGATAAGGTGCACTTCATGGCATCGATGGAAGTTCTTATCTCGACACTCGACAACCTTGCGGGGTCATCTTGCGCTCGTTCTTCGTTGTTGGCCGGATGCCCGGGACGTCTTGACCGCTCCGGAGGCCGTATTCTCGAAACGCTTGCGCTCCGTTCGTTCCATCTGAACGATCTGACCCTCATGCACTACGATTTGCAGCGAACCGAATTCCATGTCGTTCAGCAGGCTTGCTATGCGTTCGAGCCACATTTCATCCACTTTTAAAGGTTTAGCCATGGATACGCCTCCTCACCGGGCAAAGCCCCAATCTATTTACTCATTCCCACAAGTCGAAGTGGCCATCTACCTGCACGCGTTCATTATTCATTCTTTTCCAACCTACATAGTATGAATTAACATTAGCATGGGTTGGAAACGACTGTCAATGGTCATTTTTTCGCGTAAACCAATTTTTCAGCAGCAGGGTTACGACGGCTAATAACAGCAATAATGAGGCCACCGCAAACGATGCCGAAAACTGATACTCGTTGTACAAAATTTCCACGTGAAGGGGCAGCGTATTCGTCTCACCGCGGATATGACCGGATACAACGGACACGGCCCCAAACTCGCCCATGGCTCTGGCGTTGCACAGAATGATGCCGTACAATAGCCCCCACTTGATATTGGGCAGGGTAACCCTCCAGAATATTTGCCAGCCCTTGGCGCCCAGCGTTACTGCCGCTTCCTCTTCCTTCGTCCCTTGGTCTTCCATCAGCGGGATCAGTTCCTTTGCCACAAAGGGAAACGTGACGAACAATGTAGCCAGAACAATGCCGGGGACGGCAAAAATAATCTTGATATCATGGCTTTCAAGCCAAGGGCCAAACCAGCCTTGCCGACCGAAGATCAGCACGAAGATTAACCCGCCGATCACCGGCGATACCGCAAACGGCAGATCCAGCAGCGTAATCAACAGATTTTTCCCTTTAAAACGGAACTTCGTTATGGTCCATGCCGCGATGACACCGAACATCGAATTCAGCGGTACCGCAATGGCCGCTACCAGTAAAGTCAGCTGAAGCGCGGATAGGGCATCTGGATCGGATAAGGCTGCTATATAGACGTCCCATCCCTTCTTAAGCGCTTCGGACATCACCGTAATGAGAGGCAGCACAATAAGCCACAACAGCACAAGCCCAGCCAAACTTATGAATGTCCATTTCACCCACGGCTTCTCCGCTGCAGCCGGAGAGGACGGCGAATTTCGTTTCGCTGCGGGAACGGCAGCGGGTACAGTTCCAGCCATGGTATCCCCTCCTTAACGCGCGGTTTTCCGCGTCCAATGTTGTAAAATATTGATGCCGAGCAGCAGCGCAAAAGAGATGAGCAGCAAGATCAAGGCAACCGCCGTCGCGCCGGCGTAATCAAATTGCTCCAGCTTTGTCATGATCAGCAGCGGCGCAATCTCCGTCTTCATCGGCATATTCCCCGATATGAAAACCACGGAGCCGTATTCTCCGATCCCCCGGGCAAAAGCAAGCGCAAATCCGGTCAACAGCGGCGGAATCAGGGTTGGCAGAATGATGGTGCTAAACGTTCGCCATCGGCCTGCCCCCAGCGTAGCAGCCGCCTCTTCCGTATCCCGCTCCGCGTCCTCCAGCACCGGCTGTACCGTCCGCACAACAAACGGTATCCCGATGAACATGAGAGCCAGCGTGATGCCTAAAGGAGAGAATGCCGCCTTGATCCCTAGCGGCTCCAGCAGCGATCCGATCCAGCCATTAGCGGAATAGATCGCGGTTAATGCCACCCCCGCCACCGCCGTTGGCAGGGCAAAGGGCAAATCGATCAGGGCATCCCACAGTTTTTTGCCGGGAAAATCATAACGCACCAGCACCCAAGCCAGCAGCAGCCCCAATATCGTATCCGCGAATGCGGCCAGCGCCGCCGTTGTCAGGCTAACCCGGTAGGAGGCAAGCACCCTCGGATCGGTTGCAACCGACCAGAACTTTTCCCAGGTTAGTCCGGTTTGATTGAGCAGCAGCGCGGACAGCGGGACGAGCACAACCAAACTCATATAAAGGACGGTCAGTCCCATGCCGATTCCAAAACCAGGGAGCACCCTGCGATGATTTCTGCCTTGCTTCTGTACGCGGAGTACAGCCATATCCACTCATCCTTTCCTGCCTTCGGCCGGTTATGCCGATCAGCTGCCTGGCACGTAAATCTGATTAAAGATGCCGCCGTCATTGAAATGCTTCGTTTGCGTCTCTTCCCATGTTCCAAATACATCCTTGAGCGTAAACAATTCGATGGCCGGGAATTTCTCCTTGTACTTGTCAGCCACGCTGGCAAGCGTAGGACGGTAGTAATTCTCCGCCGCAATCGTCTGCCCCTCTTCACTGTATAGATATTGCAGGTACGCTTCCGCTACCTCGCGGGTCCCTCGCTTGTCGACGTTCTTATCCACGACGGCAACCGGCGGTTCCGCCAAAATGCTGACCGACGGGTTCACGATTTCGAATTTGTCCGGTCCCAGCTCGTTAATCGAGAGATACGCTTCATTCTCCCAAGCCAGCAGCACATCCCCAATTTCACGTTCTACAAAAGTGGTTGTTGAACCACGTGCGCCGCTGTCCAGTACCGGCACGTGGGTGAACAGCTCTTTCACGAATTCCTGTGCCTTCGTTTCATCGTTATGGTTAGCCTTGAGTGCATAGCCCCATGCCGCCAGGTAGTTCCACCGTGCACCGCCGGAGGTCTGCGGGTTCGGCGTGATGACCTCTACCCCTTCCTTGATCAGATCCGGCCAATCCTTAATGCCTTTCGGGTTGCCTTTGCGGACGAGAAAAACGATCGTCGAGGTGTATGGCGCACTGTTATGCTCGAACTTGCTCTCCCAGCCCTCATTGATCAATCCGGCCTGACGGATTGCATCGATATCGTATCCGAGGGCCAGTGTCACCACATCCGCCTCCAAACCATCGATTACCGATCGGCTTTGCTTGCCTGAACCCCCGTGCGATTGCTTAAACGTTACCTTCTGGCCTTCTTCTTTCTCCCAATGCGCCGCGAATGCTTTATTGTACTGGTCATATAACTCGCGGGTCGGATCGTAAGAAACATTGAGAAGTTCCACGCTCGGCTTGCTTGAACCCGAAGCAGGCGACTCTCCAGTAGCTGTTGCATCTGTCTCTGTATTCTCTGCACCGCAAGCCGTAAGCGCCGCCGTCAACATCACGGTTAATCCGATAAGAACCCCTTGCTTCAACACCTTTTTCATATGGATCACTCCCCCTGGTATTCTCTACTAAACAGGCGCCGCTATGGCAAAAAAAAGACGGAGGAAGGCTCATCAGAATAGAGTCAAGCCGGTTTGTTACCGTGCCTGCTCTTGATCCTTGAGCGTTCCTCCGTCGATACGGTGAGAACAAAACATTATAATTCCTACCTGTTTAGTATGTTATGTAGCTATTGTAATAACTCCATCCCCTGCTGTCAAACCTTTTTTTCAAATAATTACAAGTTCGGGACTCCCCGGTCTATAGAACCATTTTTGGCCCGCGAGCGCAGTCACAGCGCGGTTTTCCATTTACTGAGGGTTGTATGAACCCGCTTCCATCCTTATAATTCAACCCCAAAGGAGATGATCACCATAAGAAAGCCAACTAGGAATATAATTCCTGCCCTTTTATTAAGTATTCTTCTGCTCATGCCTGCATTCGCCCAAACGACGGAGGCAGCTCCGCTGTTAAAGCCGGGCAGTGAAAACGGGGATGTCTGGGAGCTTCAATATCGCCTGAAAACGCTGGATTTCTACACGCAGCCGCTGGATGGCAAATATGGCGCTAACACGAAAACAGCCGTTACCCGTTTCCAAAAAGAATACGGTGTGCCAGCCGATGGAGTTACCGGCGCACAAACCTGGAGACAGCTGAAAAAATATACGTTAAATCAATCCGAAATGGATGTCATGGCCAGAGTCATTTACAGTGAAGCCCGCGGTGAGCCTTACAAAGGACAAGTTGCCGTCGGGGCTGTTGTCATGAACCGCATTCAATCCAGCGAATTTCCGAATGATATTCGGGGCGTCGTCTTTCAAAAAGGCGCCTTTACAGCCGTAGACGATGGACAATACTGGCTGCCCCCCAACCGGACCGCCTATCTTGCCGCATTGGATGCCGTTCGCGGCTGGGATCCGACATATGAATCCCTTTATTATTTCAATCCCAAAACAGCGACCAGCAAATGGATCTGGTCCAGACCGCAAGTGCTGCAGATCGGCAATCATATCTTTGCGCATTAATTATTCATCGAATGAATCTTTAAATCAATGAATTCCTATAAATTCCCATGATTTTTCTGACCTTGCTTAGAGCCTGTTTCCTCGCTTTAGCTAACACCGTGTTCCTTGTCCATTGCTACGGGCGAAGAACACCAAAAAAAGAAGCAGCTTAAGTCCCATATCCGGGTCTTCGGGCTGCTTCTTCTTTATATAAGTTAACGTTTATTCTGCCTTTGCCTTCTCTACAGGACAGATACATACCGGGCGCGTAACTTCTAGTGTATAGCCCGTAGAGACCAGGTTACCCGTGTCCGGATCGATCCGGTAACTTGCGATCAAGCCATTGTCCTGATTCGCCGTCAGCAGAAAGCCCTCTGGCAGTATATTGAAGTGGCGCGGCGTTTTACCGCCGGAAGACACCCAGTTAACTGCGCGTAGCGTACCGGTCTCCTGGTCGATCACATATTGAACGATGCTGTCATGGCCCCGGTTGGAGGCGTACAGATAACGGCCGCAAGGAGACACCAGCAGATGGGCCGATGTGTTGTTATCCATCACTACGTCCTCTGGCAGCGTCGATATATGCTGTAATATTTTCAAATCCCCAAATGTCCCGTCGTTTGCGTAAGCCGTTATCGTGCTGTTCAGCTCGTTCGTGCCATACACCCACTTGCCTGATGGATGAAAGGACACATGCCTTGGGCCCGAGCCTGGCGGAAGACTGATCTCGCGGTGGGTGACCAGCTTGCCTTCCTCCAGCCGATACAGGTTCACATCATCCATGCCCAGGTCACTGACCACGATATACTTGTTGACGGGGTCTTCAAAAATCGAATGCGGATGCGCTTCCGACTGACGGTCATCGCGAAGACCGCGTCCGCTGTGCTTGATCTTGGAGACCAGCTCTCCGATCTGACCGTCTTCTTCTAATGCCAACACCGATATATGTCCATCGCTGTACCCTGTCGTAAGCAGGTACTCCCCGTCCGATGTCCGGGATACATGACACGCACCGGATGAGCCGGTAGACTGAACATTCAGCAGCGTTAATTCACCGGTTACCAGATTGGCTGAATACGCCGACACATCGCTTTCGCCCTTCTCGCTGGCTGCATACAGTACGGAGATGGAATCATCGAAATCCAGATAGGTAGGGTTTTCAATACCAGCCGTACCGCCTAAGAGACGCAGCTCGCCTGTACCCCGATCCATCGCCCCCCAATGAATGCGATTCTCTTCCTCCGAACCGTAGGTTCCTATGTAAAATATCAGTTCCTGTCCTGCTGTCATGTGATCCACTCCTTTGTCTAATGAATGTTCCGGTGACCCGGCCTGATCCTTATTATGTATTACCCATAAGGGCTTCGTGCTTACCGCCTTTTTTCAATTCGAACCGGCAAGCCGCCGCCACGTTGCCCTACCCATTATTACTCTCGAAGAAATCTATTGCTAGCATTGGTTTTATCATGTACGATTACCACAATTACCCCTCTATTCTATCATTCGTTGAAGGAGATGACAGCCAATTGAAGAAAAAAATCAGCCTCCTGGCGATCGCTTTCCTGTTCCTGTTCGCCAGCGCGACCCAAGCCGCTCCGGCAAAGAATCAAGGGAATATCCGAGTCTACCTCGATAACCAGGAAATCAAATTTCAGGCAGCCCCTATTATGAAGAATGGAGTTACCTTCGTGCAGTTCCGCCCTCTGTTTCAGGCCCTGGATTATAAAGTCAATTGGAACAGCGGAAATAAACAGGTGACGGGCACATACCTCGATCAGAAGCTGCAGATGACCATCGGACGGAAGACCGCTTATGTCAATGGCGCAAAAACCACGCTTCAAATCGCACCATTCACGCAAGGCGGCAACACGCTGGTTCCCCTTCGTTTCGTAGCGGAAGCCACCGGACTGCCCGTGAAGTGGGACTCCAAGTCACGTACCATCAAGATCGACCGGGAGGGTGCAATCGACAACGCCACCGACGAGGTGAAGAAGCTTTATCATGCGATTGAAGAAGCTGGTAATGCCAAGAAACTGGATGCTGTCATGAGCGCCTTCCATCCAAAATCTCCTGTTTTTGCAGAAATCCAAGAAAATTATCAGAACCAATTCAAGAACGATCTGCATGTATCCGCTGACGTATGGGAAGTAACGGTAGCCGGAACGTCGATCCATGCCTACACCAGTGTGACCCTCGAACGCACCAGCGGGCCTTTTGCTTGGGATGCTACGCTCCACTACGAGAATCTCTTGAAGAAGGACGCATCGGGAGCATGGAAAATCTATGATCTGAGCCATTACGAGACGGAATATCTAGTCGGAGATGAACTGCTGGAAGCTCATCCGGAAGTGCCGGAGGCGGAACAAAAAGCCATAGTGGCGACCATTGACACCCAATCCAAGGGCTTCAATGATGAGAATGGCCCGCTGCTCATGTCGGTTATTCATCCGGAATCGGCCTTCCACGAGATGTTCCGAACCAGCATTGCGGAAGGCATCTTCGATGAGGTTAATTTCAACCTTAAATCAGTTGAGCTCCGGACCGTCTTTTTCCAAGGGGAAGACGCTGTGGTCTACGCTGAAGAAACCGATGATGCCGACGGTGAAATCATCCATTCCACCTCCCTTTACTGGCTTAAGAAAACCGAAGGCAAATGGTTGATCTATGATGTGCTGGAGCTGGAATAGGGCATTGGCATAATGAGTTCGATTTAACCGTGAATTCCCCGGCGAGGGGAGCTCACGGTTTTCTTTTTGTACCCACCGTGTAAAGCCATACGATTGATATTCTTCCTTCCCTACCAGCGTCATGTATAGAGTTTATCGGCAAAGGTTTTACCAAGACGATGGGTCATAGTTACCGACTATTGGGTATAAGTAGATACCTTTCTCTTCGAAGGAGGCATCATCGATATGGAAACGAACTCAGCAATTGAAGTCCAATTTCACTGCCGTCAGTGTCAAGCGGATATCCGGGTTACGTTCAAATCAGAACAGTTCACCACGCTACTCTGCCCGCAGTGCGATTACAGCTATTCACTCATGAGACCAACCATTGGTGAAGAGATCCTGCTGGATTGGGAGAAAGAAGCCGTATTCCAAAAAATCCGCGCAGACCAAACCGAGCATGACAAAATGGAGCTCATGCTCCTCGTCATTAAGGTCGTCGAGCTGCTGACCTGGCGGGATGAGGGAAATGGCCATATCCGCGCCATCGAAACACTTCGTGAGTGGCTGCTCCTCAACGGAGTGCCCAAAGCTCTAATTGAACTCCTGGATGCCAAGGGACACGAAGGCAGCTCCCCTACCGAACGCAAGGGATAGCGTAATCAAGCCCTTGATTCAAGATATAAATAGATGAGAAAGGAACCGTCCTCCGGCCTTTATGGTCGGAATCGGTTCCTTTTTCTAATCCTCATTTCTGGCGCATCACTTTAAATGGGGATGCTCTCCTTTTTACACATGTTGGAACTTCATTAATTAACCTTGCGTATTATCGTTAAAGAAAGGAGCTGATTGACCTCTGTTCATCAACTTCCTATTTACAGCGTTAATGGGCATCGCATTCATCGCGATTGGGCTATACGCCATCCGAAATCCGCATTCATGGTGGTTTAGAAGAACCAGGGATGATATTGAACTCAGCGATTTGAGAATATGGTATCTAAAATTCGCCGGCAAAGTGGCCATCGCATTCGGCGTTGTGGTTATCCTGATGAGCTTTCAGCATCTTTAAGTTTTATTGAATCGGCACCTCGAATGCCTGCTCCATGACACCAGGATAACTGCTTAACGTAAATGTCAGCGGCTGAGGGTAAACCCCGGGCTTAAGGTGAATATACTGCGTAATGAGGCTTACCTCAGAATCCGATGAGGATTGGGACGAGGCACTAAGCCCCCCTGCATCCTCGTTGATCCTATGCTTTTTCCCTTCTCCATCCACAAACTCCGGTTCAATCGACACGCTGCCCATATGCCGGTCAGCCTGTTCTTCGTATTCAACTGTCAGCGTATGCCCCGTGTACTCTCCGAACCGAAGATCGCCGTCCGGTGAACGAATGACCTCCTTCTTATCCGTATCCACCACGAGTTTCATCTTCGAGGGGTCCACTGCCTGGAATCCGCTCGCTTTCAGCGTGATCGATTCCGGCTTCTCCAATATATTGCTGTCGAAGAAGTAAGTCATGTCTCCACCTCCTGCACCGGGCAAAAACGCGGAATCGCTGTTCAATCTGATCTTCTCGCCGTTAACCACGGCTTCCAAATACACATCCCATAAACCGGATACCTTCATCGTATTGCTGGATGGGATGTTTGCTTTCACGACGATACCGGCAGGAGACAACACGGCTTCTTTCAAATAGAACCGCTGACTCTCAATCTGCAGCATTTTGTTGAGCGGAATCGTGCTAATATACTTCCGGACCGTCTCCATATCAACGGATACGTTAATATCGAGCACCTGCTGGTTCTCTGCCGAGGATTCATAAGCCGTATTTGTCGAATAGGGGGCAATCTTAAAAGATAACGTCAGTTCCTCAGGTATAGCGTGATTCTCAGCCATATGAATGTACGATCGGGAATGGAACAGCTTGTCGGCGCCGGGCTTAATCTCGTTTCCACCCGACGACCCAATACTATAAGGCAGCGGTTCGCTGGATCCCCGGCGCTTCATCTCCACACCCTTTAAATCTGCGGGATTCTCCGCACGGTTTTGGATCGTATAGAACACCTCCATCTGCTGGGAGCCTACAAGTATCCCGTTGACGGTTACCGTATAATCCCCCTTGGTCGCCGATTGATCCACCAGCTGAATCATGCCGTGTTTGTTAGCTGAATTCAGCGTAATATCTTCTCTGAAATCAAACCCGGTCAATGGCGGATACGGCCCTTGAGCCGCCATTCGCTCCTTGGGATTTACCAGCCCTTCGTTCCCGCTCCATACGACGAACAGCAGCGCAGCCGCAACGGTTATAGCCACGGCAGAGACGGTAGCCATTCGGGCCCGGCTCCGGTGCGTGCGCCGTCCTCTTCGCATCCCGCTTCGCACCGCTGCGTCCAATGCTTCATCGGATACAACCGCTGCGCTGATCTCCGCGTCCCTGTTCATCTCCTTGAGCATTCGCTCTTCCTTCTCAAACATGGAATATGGCACCTCCTGGCTCGATTTTTTGCCGCAGCAGCTTTAATCCTTGATGCAGCCGGGTTTTGACCGTACCCTCCGGAACATCGAGAATATTGGCGATATCGCTGATCGTCATGTCCTGATAGTATTTCAAAATCAGCACATGGCGGTATTTGGGCTTCATCCGGCTGAGCGCAAGCTCCAGATCCAGCTTGCTGTCGCTGACCATCTCGGCAGCCGTCTCCTGGCTGCGCACTTCTTCAACCGGAACCATGCGTTTTTTTCGTTTCTGCTCATCCAGGCAGCAGTTAATCAGGATCCGAATGAGCCAAGGGACAAATGCCTCCGGATGCTTCAGCTTCCGGCACTTCACCCAGGCCCTGCACACCGTCTCCTGCAATACCTCCAGTGCGTCACTCTCGTTATGCAAATAACTGTACGCAATGCCATATAGGCGCCTTCGGTGCTCCGTCACGAGTGCATAGAACGCTCCCTCGTCTCCTCTGCATGCAGCAGCCGCAAGCTCATTATGATCTATCATCCGATTACCCTTTCCCTTGTCCGACCTGCCTCGCTTTGTTTACATCACTGTATATAAGACTGCAAAGTGATTCAAACGGTTTTTTTATTTTTCGCACAAAAAAAGCCCGCCCGGTTAGGCAGACTTGTACGTATCTTCGATTAACTTCGTTTTCTGCGTCCTTTAAAGAAATAATGGTATCCAAGATAGCCGATGCCGCATAACAGCAGCATAAGCGCAGAAATCCAGATGACAGGAAGCAGATATGGCGTGTGCTGACTGGCTACATACAGAAGTACCGCGGAGAAGGCATACATCACCATCAGAAGTACGATGCGTTTGAAAATATCCATGTCGTCCGCCCCTCACCCTTCATCTCAATAATCTACATTTTTTTCCGTATATCTATCTTTATGGTAACGCAAAACAATGAAAATTGCACTCAAAATTTGGTAAATATATAAAAATTTTAGGGGTGAAATGAGCCTATTCATCAAAATGTTAAAATTTAGGCTTGATAAAACTAATGATATTAGTTATTATGCTAACATAATTAGTTTTGAGTGAAAGGGGAATCCTATTATGTTACAAACAACGATTGAGCACGTGACTCAAATTTCATTTCTTCCTCGCCTATTCCCGATAAATGTCTATCTTGTAGAAGAGAGCGACGGCATTACGCTGATTGATGCTGGTATGTCATTTTCCCAAAAGGGAATCCTGCAAGCGGCAGCCGCTATAGGCAAGCCCATCACCCGGATCGTGCTGACCCATGCCCACGGCGACCATGTCGGGGCGCTCGACGGGTTAAAGAAAGAGCTTCCGAATGCGTCGGTCTACATCTCGCGGCGTGATGCGCTGCTGTTGAAAGGAAACGCGGAGGTCCAGCCTGAGGAGTTGCAAGCTCCGATTCGCGGAGATATCCCCAAGAACATAACCACCGTTCCGGACGTGCTTCTGGCTGACGGGGATTCCGTTGGTTCGCTCAAGGCGATCGCCACTCCCGGACACACGCCGGGGCATATGGCATTTCTCGATGAGCGCAGCGGTATATTGATTGCCGGCGATGCTTGGCAGACACGGGGCGGATTAGCCGTATCCGGTGTGCTCAAACCCTGGTTTCCCTTCCCTGCCATGGCGACCTGGAGCAAGGAGCTTGCCTTGGAAAGCGCCAAAGTGCTAACCGCACGAAAACCCGCCGTTCTGGCCGTCGGCCACGGACGGATGCTAAAGAATCCTGTCGCTGCCATGCAGAAGGCCGTTACGCATGCGGAATCTACAATTAGGAGGAATGCAAAATGAGTCCAAGACCCGGAATCGACCGGCTTCAACTGCTTCAAACCGCTGCCGATCTGGCGGATCAGGATGGACTTCATGCCGTGACCTTGGCCGCGCTTGCAGGCAAGCTGGGCGTTCGGTCGCCTTCCCTGTATAACCACGTAGACGGACTGCCGGGTCTGCATGCCGCCCTGATGCTGTATGGCCTCCAGACATTGCATGATCGGCTGCTGAAGGCTGTCGCCGGCCGGTCTGGTGAAGACGCGCTGCGTTATGTATGCCTTACCTATGTCGACTTTGCCAGATCTCACCCCGGATTATATGAGGCCGCATTGCAGCCTCTCCGTCCGGAACAAGAGGATGCGCAGCAAGTAGGCAATCAGATTGTCGAGCTTCTGCTCCAAATCTTGGCTCCATACCAGCTCAGTGAGCAGGAGGCGCTGCATGCCGTGCGGACACTTCGCAGCCTGTGCCATGGCTTCTCATCTCTGGAACGCGGGGGTCAATTCGCTATGGATCTGAATGTAGATGAAAGCCTGGATTTCATGATCCGGATTTTCATCGATGGACTCCAACCTTAAAGTGACCGCCGCCAAACCGCGCTGATCCTCCTGCTCCTGCCTGATTTTGCCTGGCATCAGAATGTGCTATAATCAAAAGGCAGCACATTTCATGTCATTTTATTTATGGAAAGAGGTTCTGAATTGTGGTTAATTTCGATTCCCCAATTCTTCAGATAGGCTCTACGATTGTGATGCTGGTTATGGCACTGACCGTTATTTTCATTCGGATGAAAGCGAGTAACCGCCCCGTCACCGTCAAGAAGATCATCATCCCTCCCGTCGCGATGAGCACCGGGTTTCTGATGTTCGTTGAGCCGCAGGTACGCATCCCTATATGGTGGGCGGGAATTGCCTTTCTGGTAGGCTGGTTCATCTTCTCCTATCCACTGATTCGAAGCACCAAATTCGAGAAGGTCGATGGCCAGATCTTCATGCAGAAATCGAAAAGCTTTGTTTACATTCTGCTCGGCCTGCTGGCTGTCCGGCTCCTGCTCCACGGATACATTGAGCAGCATATTTCCATCCCGCAGACCGCGGCGCTGTTCTTCATGCTGGCTTACGGCATGATTGTCCACTGGCGCATCTCGATGTATCGCCAGTATCAGCAATTTACGACACCAGGAGCGGCTGTATAGCGACAGCTTCCATCGTAGCAAACGCAAAAAAAGAGTGCCGATATTCACGCAAACCGGACGGCTTGTACCCGTTCGGCCGTGAAGCTCCCATTACGAGGAGTTTCACGAAGTCGTGAATCCGACACTCTTTTGTTATCTATATGACGGATTGTCAAACCAAGTGCGACAGTTCCTCTGTGAAAGATTCGTGAGCAGTC
>NZ_QLYT01000058.1:0-35133 GCF_003269305.1 Paenibacillus sp. MDMC362 | reverse complement strand
ATCAGTTCCACTGATAACTCATAAATTCTATATCTAACACGAAGCGAATCAGGAAGCAGCTCGGCATCGAATCTTGAATTCAGTCGGGCCTTCCGGTGCTCACGTACCCAAAACGTACGCTCCGCTCCTCAGTCCCTATCTTCATCCAACCTTCTCGGTGCTGTAAATCGACCTTTTTGAACATGCACTTCTAGCAATCGAGAAACATACATGTAAGAACCGGATCCGGGTTTAGCGCAGCAGTTCTTTTTTGACTCTGGCCAGCGCGTCTTCCCAGGCTTTATCAGGATTTTTGCCCTGGAGCGCAACGGATGACAGCTCTCGATTGACAATGCCGTTTACATTAGCGAATTTACCGCCGAAATAAGCAGGTTTGACGTTACGCGCAGATTCCGAGAACACCTCGCCAGTTGCCTGATTCCCGAAAAATTCCTCGGGCTCCTTCATCACGGGGGCATCCAGCGCGTCTTTGGCGGAAGGGAAGAGGTTGATCTTCTTGAAGGATTGAACCTGATTTTCCGGACTCTGAATATATTTCATCACTTCAAATGCTTCTTGCGGATATTTACTCGTCTTCATAATGGCTAGGAAGGAGCCGCCATTGTTGCCGTCCCCGCCAGGGGCGCGTGCTACTCTCCATTTGCCGCTGGTATCCGGCGCCGCCTGCATCAATATTTCCTTCATCCACACCGCACCGACAAAGGAAGCGACCCGTCCATTGTTCATGGCGGCATTCCATTCGGAGGAGGAGGTATTGGCGTTGGCGCTTAGCTTCATCCGGGAAGCCTTCACCGCCGTATCCCACGCCGTCTTCATGGAGGACTCGGAAGTTTCGCCGATAAACGTATTGTCCTCGGCAAAATATATGCGTTCAGACTGAGCATTCATTTGCGTGTAAATGTTGGTGATGTTGTCGAGCATTTTCACTTTTTGATCAAAATGCTCCTGCAGCTTCTGCCCGGCTTCGAAGTATTGATCCCATGTGCCAAGCTGCGTGTGGACCTCTTCCGGTTCGGTCGGCAGCCCGGCTTCCCCGAACAAATCGGCCCTGTAATATAGGGCCGTTGGTCCCGTATCGATCGGGAGGGCAATCATGGTGCCTTCCGGGGTAACGCCAAGCTTCCATTTCCAATCCAGGAAATCCGGCTCAATATCCTTGGCGCCCAGCTCATACAGGTCGTAGAAACGGTCCGAGCTCGTAAACAGTTCTGCCACCCAGTCGTTAAAGGCGACGATGTCCGGTCCTCCGGAACCGGCCGCCAGCGTTGTCTTTAGCTTCGATTTGAAGTCGCCACCGATTTTTTGCGCATCGATTCGAATCCCCGGGAATTCCTTTTCAACGGACTTAATCAGCTCATCGTCCAAGCTTCGGTTCCAGTACCATAGTGTAAGCGTTTTCGTTTTTTCGGTGGAAGCATTTCCCGTGCAACCACTGATGATCATAACAAGAATCAGTAACCCCAAGCTAACCATCCTGCGTGTATTCACTATCGTCAGCCTCCTAACGTGGTGAAGTCGGTGATGCTTAAATCTTATTCAGTTACCAAGCTTGCGTGAGTAAAATATATGATTACGTTAATAAACATTAGACTAAAAATCGAAACATTCCATATTAAGGAATAATAAATGGACAAACCGGGGGCCCTATCACGTATCGATCAAGTCTTTCCTAATATATTATTGCTTCCTCCTTCCAATAGGTTCGTTATGTCTTACTCAACGTTGATACCCCGCATCATCTGCACGAATGGGTTTGGTCGATGATGCGTAGAATCGGATGACCTCCTTTCTTTGACTTTCTTGTATAATAGCTTCAAACTATTCTCAGTATAAGTTAATATTGTATGGAAAATGAAGTGCTAGATTGGTAAATTCAAGGAATTAGGTGAGGTGAAAAGAGTGAATGACCCGCGTAAGCATCGCTTGATGATCAGCTCCTACCGTGAGCTTGGGGGACGCGATCTCACCGGAAATCTTAGAAATGATGTGGTCCGCTTTCTGCAGAAACACCAATGCCCAAAAACAGCGGAGCATGTCCTTAAAGTCGGGGAGGAAGCCCGCAGAATTGCAATTCTCTATGGTGCCGATCCGAACGCTGCTGAATATGCCGGGTATCTGCATGATATTAGTGCCGTTTTTCCGAATCATGTCCGCATTCAAGTATCCCGTGAGATCGGTTTGGAAGTATTGCCCGAAGAAGAGTTATTTCCTATGATCATCCATCAGAAAATATCGGCATATATGGCTGAGGATTTGTTCAAGATTACGGAACCGGAAATATTGAGCGCTGTTGGTTGCCATACGACGTTGAGATCCAAGGCTTCTTTGTTAGACAAGGTACTGTTCGTCGCTGACAAAATGGAATGGGATCAAACGGGAATCCCTCCGTATTTAAGGGAGGTTACGGACCAGCTGCAAATTTCGCTGGATCATGCGGCGTTCGGATATATTCAATACTTATGGAATCGACGCGAATTGCTGAAGGTAGTCCATCCCTGGCTTCGAGACGCATATGATGAATTAAGGGATTCACTAAGCCATAACCAGAGCAATTCGAAATAAACGAAGCATGGAGGCGGGTTCATTGACGCAAATTGCACTGATCTCCGACATACACGGAAACATCCCTGCGCTGGAGGCCGTTCTGAAGGATATCAAACAGCGCAGAATCGAAACCATCTATTGCCTGGGCGACTTGATTGGCAAGGGCCCTCATGGGGATATCGCGGTTGATATGGTGAGAGCCCATTGCCAGCAAGTCATCAAGGGGAATTGGGACGACTTTATAGGTAAGGAAACCGATGATCCGATCCTCCTGTGGCATCAGCATAGACTCGGACGGGAGAGGCTCCAATATCTTGCCGATCTTCCGTATATCCTTGAGTTCATGATGAGCGGTAAATGGATCCGATTGTTTCATGCATCGCCCCGCAGCGTGTACGAGCGAATACAACCATGGGATGGTCATGAGAAACTTGAAACCTTGTTTCACGGTTCCCCGCTGGGCGGGGATTCGAGATTGGCGGACGTTGCAGGTTACGGGGATATTCATAATGCATATCACCAGCATCTGGACGGGAGAACGCTATTTAATACCGGCAGCGTCGGCAATCCCCTTGAGATGCCTGAGGCCTCTTATGTCATTTTGGATGGGATCTATGACAGCGAAGAGCCGGCTCCTTTCAACATTCAATTTATTCGCGTGCCTTATCCTATTGAACAAGCCGTACAGGATGCCCTGGAGTCCGGCATGCCTTTCCCTGAGGAATATATTCTCGAGGTTAGAACGGGACGGTATCAAGTAAGAAAGGACTAATGGATGATATCGATTTCCGAAGAGCCGGCCCTTGGGCCGGCTCTTTTTTAGAGATAAGAAAGTATAAACTTCAAAGCTTAGCATCCTGATTTCGCAAGAAAAACCCCCACTAAACGCGGTCTATATAACATTATTATCCAATTGAGGATGAAGATGATTGATTGAATAAGAATGAGTGTTCTTAAATAGGTCTTAAGAAGGGTAGGGAGTCAGGCGGAGATTCGATATGATTATGAGTAATGGATAATTTTGCTGTGCATGACCGGCAGCGACTTGATTTAGGAGGGTATGAGTTTGGTTGAGATTACAGAGTCATGGATCGATTCGCAGGCACCGAATAGCACAGCCATAAAGAATGGGCAGGGTCTTGTCAAAAAAGGACGGTTTCTGCAGCTCCATCATTCGGAGGATCATGCCGTACTTTTTGGCACATGTGCTGGCAGCGGAAGTTCCGATTACCAGCCGTCTGCCGATTTTGCCGCACCGGAGAAGCCGGTTATGCGGTGTACTTGCCCGAGTCGGCAGTTTCCGTGCAAGCATGTGCTTGGACTGCTCTATGCGTATGCAGGCGGAGCATCGTTTACACCCGCCGAGGTGCCGGAAGATTTGGCCGCCAAGCGGGAGAAAGCGGAGAAACGAGAAGAGCGTAAGCTCAAAGAAACAACCGAAGGGGCAGCGCCCAAACCGAAGAAGGTCAACAAATCGGCATTAAAAAAGAAAATCAATGCGCAGCTGGAAGGTCTGGACGTATTAGAGAGGCTGGTCCACTCGTTGATCCGAAACGGATTAGGAACATTGGATAAAAAGGAACAAAAGCTGATCCAGGAACATGTAAAGCAGATGGGCAACTATTATTTGTCGGGTGCTCAGTCGGAACTTCGCCGCCTGGCGTTGGTGCTGTCAGACAAAGACCAGGAGAAAGCTTATACATATGCGGTGGGGCAGCTTGCTGTTATGAACGCAATCATTAAAAAAGGCAGACAACACCTTATTTCAAAGCTTGATGATCCGGAAATGGCGCTGGACCACGAGTCGACGATTGAGGAATGGCTGGGGCACGCCTGGCAGCTGACGGAGCTGCAAAGCTTCGGACTCGTAAGTGAAGAGGCGGAGTTGATACAGCTTTCCTTTCTGAGTTATGCCGACGATGCACGGATGGAGCATGTGGATACCGGATACTGGATTCAGAAGGACAGCGGCGAAATTCACCGAACGATTCAGTACCGTCCCTATAAGGCCGCCAAGCTGATGCGTGAGGAAGACAGCTTTTTCGAAAAAGCCCGAGTCCCCGTGCTTTATCGTTATCCGGGGGATATGAACCGACGGGTCCGCTTTGAAGAGATGGCTTCAACTCCGTTGACACCGGAGGATTTCGTTTGGATTCACGATTATGCGGCGGACTCTTATGCTGACGCAGTCAAAAAGGTGAAGAACCAGCTGAAAAATCCGCTCGCTGACAGCCATCCCGTGATGCTGCTACATGTTTCCCGGATCAGCCGGAATGACGAAGGTCAGTATGCCATCACGGATAAAGCCGGACAGTCGATTGCCCTTGGCGACGTATTTTTACAGTCGACGGTACCGATGCTGCGGTATTTGCCGGAGGAGAAGCTGAGCGGCGTCTCCATGCTGGTTATGTTTGAGCACAGCCTGACGACGGGCCGCCTCATGGCGCAGCCGCTGACCCTTGTTACGAATAACGAAATCATCCGGCTGTTGTACTGAGCAGGGATAACGAAGGAGGTACGACCATGAGTACAGCATTACTACAGGAGCTTAACCAGGAGGTTAGGCGTTTATATATTGCGGGCAGCGAACTCGCAGCCGGCGACTTTCGCCTCAAAAGGCTGCTGCCGAAGTTTCAGCAGCTGGGAGAGCGCGCTCCCGTGTTCAAGAGATTGGGTGAAGGGATCAGCGCTTTAATCGAACCGGAATCCGGAGAGGAGACTCCATCGGCTCAGCTGCTTCAGGATTTGAACCAGCTGCTGAGCTCCGTACTGCATACGCAAGGAACAACAGCCCCTGAAGGAAAGCTCCATCCGGTAGACCATCATCCGGTTTCACTGTCATCTCATTTATCCTTCCGCAAGCTTTCCGCTGTACAGACAGCGCTGACTACAACGGGCAGCGGCCGTTACGAGATCATAGAAGAAGCATGGAAGGAAGGCTTGTTCCGTGATTTCCGGCTGGTATACCTTGCGATTGAAGCCTTGAATGACCCTTATGTGGAGATTGGCGAGCTTGCAGCCAATGAGATCTTGCCGTCGTATGGACCGGAAATCATTCCATTTCTGATGGAAAGCTTTAATCCCGCGGGCGGAAGGTCGGAGTCGCGAAAGCTGAAGGTGATGGCTCAAACCGGTGGCAAGGAAATAGCGGAGCTGATCCGGCAAGCGGCCGAAAACGGCAGCGATGAGGTGCGGTGCACGGCGATCAAACTGCTAGCCCGCTACGAAGAGTATGAGGCTGATCTGATGGAATGGAGCAAGAGCAAGAAGAAAGTCATCCGTGAAGCCGCATACGACGCACTTGCCGAGAACGGTTCGGAGCAAGCCGTAGAGCGATTGTATGAAGCCGCTCAAGGAAAAGACCAAGAGCTGGTTAACCCTGCCTTGGGCAAATGCCATTCCGCCTTGTTGACGGATTGGCTTGTACGAGACATGTCTGCCGAGCTTCAAGCGGTTTCCGAATGTCCGGATGACAAGCCAAAGCTGGAGGAGAGCTGGAGCAAGGTGAAGCGCTGCTTGTGGGCACTGCACGATAAACAAAGTTCGGCGCTCGAAGAGCTGTACCGGAACGTGCTTCAGCAATATTCCTTATATATCAAGTCGTTGGGCTGGACATACCTTATGAATGAAGCCGTCATTTATATGAATCGGGTGGATTCCGAGGAAGCCAGGGAACTGCTTCGCCAAAACGCGGAGAACGATTTGGAGCAATACAGACACAGCAGCTCATATGTCCGCGAGGTATTTCAAAAAGCCGCGCGTGTGCTGCCGCCGGACCGCGTATATGAACAGTACAAAGACGTTCTGTTGCAAGGCTTTGCCTCCTCATCCCTTGGCAACGCGGCCAAAGAACGAAAAAGGCTTCTGGACACCCTGTCAGATACGGTTATCCATAGGCAGTATAAACCGTATGAGGAAGTTATGCCGTTTACGGGGAAGGAGAGTTACACGTATTACGTGGAAATGCTTCCGCAGGAGCAGTTGCAAGCAAGCTGGGATGACAGATGGCTTGAGCTGTTTATCGAGCAGGATGAGCTTGCGCTGGTATGCGCGTTCGCCCGCCGGGGACATCACGGAGCCGAGTCGTATTTACTGGCGAAGCTGAAGAACTCGCCGGAATTCCGCAACCGTTTTGCCAATTTGATCATGATGGGGCTTGTTCGTTCCCGCATGAAGGATGAGGCGTTATTTGAAGCGATCGTGGTCGCACTGGAGGATAAGCGCAATCAGGACTGCTATATGATTGAACCTTTTATATTCGAGCAGCTTTGCCGATTACCGGCAATGTATTATGACCGTGTTCTTGCGGTGCAAGGCAACTTTCGGGACAACGCCGAGGATCAGCTTCGTTACATCCTCCGGATGATGAAGGAGCAAGAATTTTAAAAGGAGTGAATAGCCCATGGCAGCAGGACAAGAGCAATTACAAGATATCATGCGGCAGCCCGCGGAATTACTGTTCCGTCACGAGCTGGAAGCACTGCGTAAGGAGGATTCGGGAAACATTCCAGCCGGATGGCAGATGTCGCCACAATCCGTACTCAAATTCATCGTAGGCGGCAAGGCAGGCAAAACGGAAATCACGCCTAAATATATCGGCAACAAGCGGCTGATCGAGATGGCGGTCGCTACCTTGGTAACCGACCGCGCCCTATTATTGATCGGGGAACCAGGTACAGCCAAATCCTGGCTGTCCGAAAATCTGGCCGCAGCGATTTACGGGAATTCCGGTCTGGTCGTTCAGGGAACGGCAGGAACGAGTGAAGAGCATGTCCGTTATTCATGGAATTATGCCATGCTGCTCGCTCAAGGCCCGACTTCCGAGGCGTTGGTAAAGAGTCCGATCATGCGGGCGATGGAAGCGGGAGGGATAGCCCGCTTCGAAGAGATTTCCCGCTGCGCCTCCGAGGTACAGGATGCACTGATCTCCATTTTGTCGGAAAAGACGATATCGGTGCCTGAGCTCGGTAAAGAAATGAACGCGCGGAAAGGCTTCTCTATTATCGCCACTGCAAATACAAGAGACCGCGGGGTCAATGAGATGTCAACTGCGCTCAAGCGCCGGTTCAATATTATCGTTCTTCCCGCGCCAGCGGATCTGAATACCGAAATCGAAATCGTAAAGAAACGGGTGTCGGAGATTGCCTCCTCTTATGATCTGCAGGCTGCTGCTCCCGCAGATGAAGCACTGCTTAAGGTTGTGACGATCTTTCGTGAGCTGCGCAGCGGCATGACGCTGGATAAAAAGGAAAAGGTGAAGTCCCCGGCCGGAGTGATCTCGACGGCTGAAGCGATATCGCTCCTGACGAACAGCATGGCGCTGGCAGCGAGCTTTGGCAGCGGTGAGTTGACGGACGAGGACTTGGCAGCGGGACTTCAAGGGGCGATTGTGAAGGATGATGATAAAGACCGGCTCGTATGGAAGGAATATCTTGAGAACATTATGAAAAAACGCGGAGCGGAGTGGAGGGGCCTATACAACGCATGCAAGGAGATCAACCAGTGAATGCTGCCGGCATACATGTTTTTGGAGTACGGCATTTGTCGCCCGCCGGTGCGAAGCATGTACTGGACTTTCTGGATGAGATCAATCCCACGGCCGTGCTCATCGAAGGGCCGTCGGATGCAAGCGGGGAAATACGGCATCTGACTCAGGCAACAACCAAGCCGCCGGTAGCCATATTGGCGTTTACCGAAGAACTGCCCGTACGAACGATTCTGTGGCCTTTTGCAGTATACTCCTCGGAATATCAGGCCATGAGATGGGCGCAGAAGCACGGAGCTTATGCCGCATTTATCGACCTGCCCTCATCTGCTGCCGTCTGTCTGCAGGATCTGCGCCGCAGCTCGGATGACGAAACGCGCGGGAAAGAGCCTGAAGGCGAGGATCTTGGTTCCGACTCGGTACCAGCTGGACCGATGGATGAAAGTCGGCCGGACGAAAAATCCCTATATGAGCGGATTGCCGAGCTTGCCGGCGAATACGATTATGATATGTACTGGGAGCGGAGTTACGAGCATAATTTGAGCGAAGGATCTTACCGGCAATCCATATCGGCTTTTTCCATGGGGATGCGAGAGCTATCGGAGGAGAAAGAGCGGCGGGAGGATACTGTGGAATACGCCTACAATGCCGTCCGGGAGTCGTATATGCGCCGCCAGATTGTTGAAGCGATTGCGGCGGGGCATGACCCCGAGCGCATCGTAGTCGTGTGCGGGGCTTACCATGCCTCGGCCCTTCGCGATTTGTCCAGCCCGATGACCGACGAGGAATTGAATCAGCTTCCTTCCCGGATAACCAAGCTGACGCTTATGCCATATTCCTATTATAAGCTGTCGTCCATTTCCGGTTATGGTGCCGGGAATATCGCTCCCCATTATTTTGAGATGATGTGGGAACGAATGCAGGAGGGTTCTCTAGCGGAATTGCCGCATCATTATTTATCCATGGTGGCGGGCTCGATGAGAAAGAACTGCACCCACCGCTCTACGGCGGAGGTGATCGAAGCCGTCCGGCTGGCAGAGTCGCTGGCAGCGCTCCACGGGGGCGGTCTCCCGACCCTTCGGGATTTGCGGGATGCGGCCCAGACGCTGCTTGGGCGCGGCGAACTTGCGGCCGTAGCTGAAGAGCTTGCTCGTGTGGAGATCGGCACGGCGATCGGCGAGCTGGCGGAAGGCGTCAGCCAGACCCCGATCCAGGACGACCTGAACCGCCAGCTGAAGAGGCTGAAGCTGGAGAAGTATAAATCGGTTGTAGCCAACGATTTAATATTGGATTTGCGCGAGAACCGGAGGGTAACCTCCAAAGAGTCCGCGTATCTCGATTTGAACCGGTCCTTTTTGTTTCATCGCCTGAAGCTCCTGGGGATTGAATTTGTTAAAGCCAGACCCAGCGGGCAGGAGCAAGGGGCATGGGCGGAGCACTGGGTTGTGCAATGGACGCCGGAGGTTGAAATTCAGGTCGTTGAATCGACGCTGCTGGGGGAGACGGTAGAGGTGGCTGCCGCTTATATGCTCCAGCAAAAGCTGGCGGGCTGCAGTTCGATTGCCGAAGCCTCTGCGCTGATCCGTATCGCGTATGAATGCGGGATGGTTCATCAGATGGAAGCGGGTCGGCAGACCCTGCAAAAGCTTGCTGTGGACAGCCGCGATGTCGTTCAGATTGCGTCGGCTTCCCGCGAGTTATCCGTGCTGATCCGTTATGGCGGGATCAGGCGGATGGATACAGAGCCGCTAGTGCCGCTGCTGCAGCAGCTCTTTATGCGCGCTTGCCTGTTTTTGCTCGATGGCAGCCAGTGCAGCGACGAGGTATCCGGCTCGATGATCACCGCCATGAATGAGCTGAACAGCGTCGCCTTGGAGCATGCGGAGCAGGTGGACGAGGAACTTTGGCTGCAAGAGCTCGGGCATTTGTCCGAAAGAGATGACCTGAATGCCCGGTTGTCGGGATATGCATGTGCGGTATTGATGGAGCGGAATGCGATTTCCGCCCGGCAGTGTGCCGAAGAAGTGTCACGGAGGTTATCCCCCGGCATTCCGGCCGATTTGGGAGCAGGATGGTTTGAAGGCTTATCGATGCGGAACCGGTATGCTCTTCTCTCGCGGTTGAGTCTGTGGGAGCAGCTGAATGAATACATCCAGTCCCTGGAGGATGATGAATTCACTCGTGCGCTTGTTTTTCTGCGCCGGGCGTTCAGCAGCTTTTCGGCGAAGGAGAAGACGATGATTGCCGAGCTGCTTGGCGAGCTGTGGGGCGTGAATGCAGAGCAGGCTGCCGAGATTTTGACCGGTGACCTGAAGGAGGAAGAAGCGAAGATGATTGACGATTTGAATAATTTTGACTTTGAGGACTTTTAGGCGATGAGCTGCACACCGGAACCCAACCAAATATCGCGCTGGCGGCTCATTCTGGGCCAGTCGGCTGAACCTCAGCTAGCGGGCTATAGCCACGGGGGAAGCATACAGCTGTCGGAGGAAGAGATGATTATGGACCGCGCGCTGGCCGCGATTTATGATAATACGGACGGCGGGGCGGAAGTCGGAAATGCGGCCGCGGGGCAGCGGGCAGCCGGGCAAGGAAAGTCCGCTCCCCGGCTTGCGCAGTGGCTTGGGGATGTCCGCTCCTTTTTCCCCGAAGACGTGGTGTCCATTATCCAGAATGATGCCATGGAACGAAAGGGCTGGAAGCAGCTGCTGTTTGAACCGGAGGTTCTGGCTACGGTCAAGCCGGATATACAGCTGGTTGGCACGCTGCTGTCCTTGAAAGGCAAAATTCCCGAGAAAACCAAGGATACGGCGCGTCTGCTGGTGAAGGCGGTCGTGGATGACCTTGTCCAGCGTCTGCAGGAGGATATTCGCCGGGCTGTGACAGGAGCCCTTAACCGAAGACAGCATACACCGCTCCCTTCGCTCAGCGGTATTGACTGGAAGCGGACGATACAGCGAAATCTGAAAAATTATGATGCGGACCGCAAGCAGATCGTGCCGGAGCGTTTTTATTATTTTGACAGGGCAAGACGGAGCAAAGAATGGACCGTTATCGTGGATATCGATCAGAGCGGTTCCATGGCGGAATCCGTGATCTGGGCATCCGTTATCGGATCCATATTTGCAAGCATACCCTCGCTCGACACCCGTGTGGTCGTATTCGATACGGAGGTCGTTGACCTGACGGAGCAGTGTGCCAATGATCCGGTGGATATGTTGTTCGGCATCCAGCTTGGCGGCGGTACGGATATTCATAAATCGGTCGCATATTGCGAGCAGTTTATTGAAGAACCGAAAAAAACGCTGTTTATTATCATTTCGGACCTGTATGAAGGCGGCAATCAAGCCGGGCTGATCCGGCGAATGCGTGAACTGCGGGAAGCGGGAGTCAAGACGATGTGTCTCCTTGCATTATCCGACGAGGGAAAACCGTTCTATGATGAGCAGGTAGCCAAGCTGCTGTCCAGGGACGGAACGCCTTGCTTTGCATGTACCCCTGCACTTCTCCCGCAGCTGGTGGAAGGCGCCCTCAAAGGGCATGATTTGGCGGAACTGGCGAAGCGGGTAGGTACCAAAGGGATTTAAACCGACTCGAATGATTGTACATGTTCTGTGAAAAAAGACCTCACGGACGATCCTGTGAACAACGGATCTTCCGTGGGGTCTTCTACTTGTATTATTGCTGGTTCTCGGAGCTATGACCAGCGTTTGGCTGCTGCTGTTGAAACACCTCGGCTGCTTCTTCGGCAGAAATCTCAGTGTCGAATTCACCTGGAATCGGCATTTTGTTCAATTTCGTGGTTTGAACTTCTGCTTTTGTCGGTTCGTTACTGTTCTGGTTTTGTGGGCTCATGTTGGTGGCACCTCCTTATCAAAGTACGTCTTCAGTATTTTGCCAACCATTCCCTAAAATTATACAGATATACAGCATGGACGCTTGGCCTGATCCGTCAGAGTCAACTGTTCCTGATTCCATCGACAAATAATAAAATTGCATATTCAACGGATGCCTGTTTCTCTGCTATCATAGGAATAATCATGCAATGATTGGCGATAATCAGCAGTACATATGGAATGGAGAATGTCCTATGAGCAAGTCTTATTCGTTCTTCCCTTTAGGGGATTCGGCTGTTCACATACAATTCGAAAATATCGTGAGTGAGAAGGTGCATCGCCAGGTCACGGCTATGACGAGACGAATAGAGCAGAACCCTTTTCCAGGCTGGATCGAATGCATCCCTTCGTATACGAGCGTAGCGGTTTACTATGATTATGATAAGATCGGCAAACCGGACGGATTCGATACCGTGTTTGCTTACGTCTGTTCGATGCTCGAGCAGCGGATGGAGGCGGGAGCTGAAGAGAAGAACATCACGAAATATGAGGTTGTTGACATACCGGTTTGTTATGGGGGCGACTATGGGCCGGATCTGGAGGAAGTAGCTCAGCAGAACGACCTTACCCCCAGGGATGTCATTCGTATTCATTCCGGGCAGGATTACTTGGTATACGCCATTGGATTCGCGCCCGGCTTCCCCTATGTTGGAGGTGTTCCAGAGCAGATTGCGACACCGAGGAAACAGACTCCCCGGCTGCAAATTCCGGCTGGATCCGTAGGAATTGCCGGCACGCAAACCGGCATATATCCGATCGAAACGCCGGGTGGGTGGCAGATTATCGGCCGGACGCCGCTCGGTTTATTTCGTCCCGAAGCGGAGCCTCCAACGCTGTTGAAGAGCGGGCAATATATCCGGTTTCGGCCTATTCAAGCGGAGGAATACGAACAGTTAAGGGAAGTGGGCCTATGAGTATAACCGTTATAAAGCCGGGACTTCTTGTGACTCTTCAGGATGCGGGAAGACGGGGTTACGGCAGATACGGCATTATCACGGCTGGAGCAATGGATACCTCTGCTTATCGGATCGCCAATCGACTAGTTGGCAATGAGAATGATCAGGCCGTTCTGGAAATTACATGGTCAGGATTTGCGGTTGAATTTCATAGCGATCGGTGGGTTGCCATTACCGGCGGGGATTTATCACCCTCGATAGAAGGAGTGAAGGTTCCGATGTGGCGTCCCGTGCTGATCAAAGCAGGCCGTGTTCTGAGGTTTCAACAGCCGGTATCGGGTTGCCGTTCTTATATGGCGGTGTCGGGCGGATTTGATGTCAACCAGGTAATGGGCAGCAGTAGCACCTATTTAAGGGCCGGAATCGGCGGGTATGAAGGGAGGCCGTTGAAGACGGGGGATACGCTGCATGCCCATCTTTCTGTGCTTCCTGTGGTCTCGTCTGAACGATACCTTGATGATTATGGCGGTTTCCTCACCGCAAAATGGGCCGTCTCTGCTGAAAGGTATCCTGGTCCAGGACAGGAGACGTTGATACGTGTGCTGAAAGGGCGTCAATATGATGACTTTGACGACGGCTGCAAGCAGGCGCTGTTCGGAGAACGGTTCACCGTTACTCCGCAATCGGACCGTATGGGCTACAGGTTGTCCGGTCCACTGCTTCAATTGACCCATGAAAAGGAATATATATCCGAGCCGGTGGCCCTTGGAACGGTACAGGTACCTGCAGATGGCCAGCCCATCATTCTAATGGCGGATCGGCAGACGCTTGGAGGGTACCCTAAAATTGCGCAAGTGGCAACCGTCGATATTTCGCTGATCGCTCAGCTGTCGCCTGGAGCAGCGATTCGCTTTGCGGGTATTTCGTTGGCTGAAGCAGAACAGCTCTATACGGCTCATGTTCGGGAGTTTCGAATGTTGGAGTCCATGATCAAGCTTAAATTAAAGGAGTGGTGAGTCAGCATGGTTCGAGTGGACCTGAACTGTGATATGGGAGAGAGCTACGGTGCTTACAGGTTAGGCAATGATACGGAGCTTCTTCGCAGTATAACTTCGGCCAACATCGCTTGCGGATTTCATGCAGGCGATCCGGCGGTCATGCGGGCCACGGTCCGTCAAGCGATCGAGAGTGGTGCCGCAATCGGCGCGCACCCGGGCTTGCCCGATCTGACCGGCTTCGGAAGAAGAAGAATGGAGATTACGCCTGCCGAAGCGTATGATATGGTAACCTATCAGATTGGAGCTTTGATGGCTTTTGCGATACAGGAAGGGTCCGGGCTGCAGCATGTAAAACCTCACGGTGCCCTGTATAATATGGCAGCGACATCCAGAGCCCTTGCGGATGCGATTGCATCGGCAATCAAGGATATCGATCCAACACTCATTCTGTATGGGTTGGCAGGCAGCGAGTTAATCGCAGCGGGGGAGAAGGCAGGGCTTCGCACAGCAAGTGAAGTGTTTGCGGATCGTACCTACCAGGATGACGGCACACTCACGCCGAGACATCTGCCGGATGCCATCATAACCGATCCCGGTGCTGCGGTCACGCAAGTAGTCCGAATGGTGAAAAACAAAGTGGTAGTTACCCTGAGCGGCAAGGTGATCCCCATTGCGGCAGATACCGTCTGCATTCATGGAGATGGACCGCATGCAACGCTATTCGCGAGCGCCTTGCGATCACGGCTTGAGGCTGAAGGCGTAAGCGTTCAAGCACTGCTATAATAAAAGCAAGCTGGTATTCGATTTTCGTGACCCGGCAGCTTACATAAACGAGTACAGGAGATATGATACATGCTAAAAATATTAATTTCAGGCTTTGAACCTTTTGGCGGGAGCTCTGTAAATCCAACGGAGAGACTGGTTGAGGAGATCAAGCACGACTCCTTCCCCGGCGCAGAGATCAGAACGCTGCTTCTTCCCGTACATTACGATGAGTGTGCGGAGATTCTGCTGCAAGAGATGAAGGCATACGAGCCCGATGCGGTCATTGCCTGCGGCGTGGCGGGTGGGCGGACCGCCATTACACCGGAACGCATCGCCATCAATATCAAGGACATACCGCCGGAATCGACGATTTCGGATAATCGGGGAGTTAGACCTCAAGACGAGCCCATAGACGCTGATGGACCGGACGGACTGTTTTCAACCCTTCCCATCCGTTTGATGGTCAACCGGCTGAAGGAAGCGGGAATTCCAGCTGCGGTATCCAATACAGCCGGAACGTATATTTGCAATAATACGATGTATGCGATTTTGAACGATATTCGCCTAAAGCAAAAGTCTGCCATTGGCGGTTTTGTGCATTTTCCGGCATCGACGGAGATGGCCGTGGAGAAGCCGTCCTTGCCGACTTTATCCCATGAAACGATGTTGAATGGCCTGCGGATCATCATACAGGCAACGATGGATGAATTGAACGGACGAGCTTAAGTCACAGTGGCAATCACAATCTATTTGTGCAAAGAGTATGTAGAAACATGATTGAGTAGATGATCCATATCCAGATAAACCATAAATCCCGTAACCCGCCATCCATGAGAACATCCTGACATAGCGAGTAACGGGATTTCTTTTATTATCTAACTTTAGTTATCATGTCATGAATCGATTTCGTCTTCGATCACCGGGACGCAAGGGGAGAGAAACGGATCGCTTTGTTCCTTCAACTGCCCGCGTGCCAGTACCTTGACCCGGAACTCGTTATCATAACCTTCCAAATTCTCATCATCTCTGGTATACAGAAGACCGTAGGAGCCGGGAGCGATTTCGCCGATCAATTGGTACAGCGCATCGATCTCGGCAGCCTCGGCTCCCTTGCGGTTCGTAAAACCTCCGACATGAAGGTAATAGGAGCCGTTAGCCGCATTTAAGGATAACAAGCCGCTTCCCCATGCAAATTCGGTTATCTTCAGCTGTATTTTCTGGATGATCATGTCGAGCTGCCCGGCATCCGCCTCCGCAGGATTCTCCTGAATGGCAGCCCAGCCGTGAAATTCATACATGAATGCTCACTCCTTGTCGTTATAATGGATCAGTATCAACGTGGACTTCTATTCCATATCTTTGGCTGTATTCATGTAATTTGTCAATAACCGATTGGGCGGGCTCCCCTTCAAAATGATAATAGACCTTTCTGCCGGTCTGCTCCGCAGCTTCGAAGGTCGCTTTCATTTGATCGCGGACCTTTTTGTTAACCTGCTGCAGGGCAGGCTTGGTCTGGGCAACATACTCATCGCTAATGGCGTCGAATTCCCTGCCGATCGGGTCGGAATCAAACTTCATTCTCGATTCTCCGCCAAGTCGCTCCGCAAGCGCATCCGCGGCAGCATCCGGCTTGTTAACCTTCTGCAGCTCTCCGGAATATCTCGGTACCTCTTGGGGTGTGTCGTTTGATTCGTCAGGTTTTTCTTCATCAGGTTTGTCATTCGGCTTATCTTCATCGGGCTTTTCGTTGTCAGGCTTATCCTCATGGTCATCGTCCGGCTTCCTCGACCCCTCTTCCGGCTGTTCATTCGTAGTGTCCGGTTTCGGATCGCGCGTTCCGCCAGTGGGAGCATCCGGATCATTGCGCGTTTTCAAACCTAGCTTCTCGGAAAGCGTATCCAGCCACCTTCTCGCAGTTGGACCCAGCTTATTGGACAGCCAAGATACCCCTTTGCCAACCGGGATCCGGCTGAGGATGACGGCTAACACCGCAGCTGCCGCATTCTGTGGGGACAGCAGCTTCTTCGGATCGCGGATGTATCCGGCAATCTCGTGTCCGCCGCTAGCAATGCCTGCACCGGTCAAGGCAATGCCAAGAGCAGGCCAGAAGCTGACAAACAGCAGGGAAAGGGCAAAAGCTCCCAGTATGATACCCGCTTGTTCCCAGCCGCTAAGCCGATCCCACCAGTTCTGGAGTGAGTCGAACAAGCATGCGAAACAAGAGGAGTCGGCAGCGATCATCGAAGTGCCGATACCGGAGAGAATTCCTGCTGCTAGCATGAGGATGCCGATAGCTCCCAGAACGGCAGTATACTGTCTAACCTTCTCCTGAATCCGATCCCTTTGGTCTGCTGCTTCGAGATTGCCATACAATAACGAATATCCGAGCTCGCGCCGTTCTCGGTAGAATGCCATCAGGTAACCTAGGCGTTTCCGGTCTGTTAAGAGGGCCCGCGCCATCTGCCAACACTCCGTTAATGGATTGATGAAGCCTTCACCCTTCAGAACCGGGAGACGGTCACGGATTCGATGCAAATCGAAGTAGTCGATGAACAAACCTGCAACCAGCAAGAGCAGGAAGAAGCCCTCGGTTCGGTAGCCTTCACCGGTCCACTCATGAAGAGTCAGGATCCACTCCGGCAGCCGGTTCTGCCCATTCCAGGCCGCATGATTCAGGATCGCCCAGAGGAGAAGGAGAGCCGGAAATGCATAGGTCCAGCGAGAGAGACGCTTGGCGTACCGGAAAGCGATGCCGATTCCGAGGGCGATCATGGCACTATGTACAGGATGCGTAACATTCATCATGGTCGGAATAAAACTTTCCTCGAAGTAGCCTGGAAATAAATCAAAGAACTCCCAATGAAGCGTTTTGCCGCCGAGAAACGACACCCCGTAATTGCTTTGGACCAGGCGCCTCGACAGCTCCTCCATAAATTGAAAGCCAATGCCGGGCGCAGCCCCTAATAATACATAATCGCCCAGGCTTAACGTCGTGGCTCTTCTTGAAAAAAACAAATACAGTCCGAGAGGCAATAGCTTATAAATTTCCTCAACAATCGGGGTCATAACGGCAAACGACCATGTATCGGTCGTCCGTCCTCCAAAAATCAAATGAAGTCCCTGCATGGTCCCATTAGTCAAGGGAATGACCAAAAGAACCCCTGAGAGAACAAACAAGCTGACCTGCTTCCAGGCAACGGTTTTGCTTCGGCTGAGCAGCCAAAATTGCAGCAATACGTAGAAAGACCACAAATATTGAACTAGCATGGTCCGTGAATCTTCGATCAGCACCAGACTAATAACGAGCACAAGTAGGGAAAGCCAGGAAAATAAGTGATACACCTTGGCAATGAAAGGGTATCTCCTAATCCATTCCCTCCAAACCCGATATATCCCCTCGATTATGTCCCTGATTTTCGTCCGAATGACCGCAATAGACGATGTAATGGAATCCACCCCCCGCTGAATGAACCACCAGCCTACGATTCGTTCACAAACGACAGTTTGCTATATATTTACACAATTGGTGCTCATGGTGAAACATTTTCCTGATCAGCATATGCAGCTCGAAGCGGAGGTAGTGCTGCTTATAAAGAAAACCCCTGATCAGCCGGTAGAAGAACCGGATAAACAGGGGAGAGGAGGTAACTACTTATATTGTACGACGATGGCATTACTAATCTGCCGCCCAGGCGTCGTTAAGTACGATCCATTATAATACAACCCGCTGGAGGCACCGCCATCCAGGTTCATTGCTTGGTATGCCCCGGCTTGCTTCATGATTTCCGCAAGCTGTGGAATGGTTGCTCCGCCTGTCGTTAACATGATCAGTTTATGATCCTTCGTGATACCTAGCGCGCTCCGTGCGCCGCCGCCTGTTAGAATCTTCGGATCTTTGAAGCCTTCCTTCTTGACGTCCAGGGTCACCTTGCCGTCAGTCAGCAGACGCGGGCCAGCTTGAAGGGCTCCTTCCATATGTCCGGCATCATATACGGATTTGAAATCAAGTCCTGGAATCATGACGGCCAGATTGTTGCTGTCATAGGTGAAGATCGTTCGATTATCCCCCGAGGCCTTGTGCAAAATATGGCCTTTGCTGACCAAATAGCCGTAAGGCGCTTTGTATGCACCGGAAGTGTAGGCATCAAAGAATGTGCCGTTAATAGCTACTACGGCTTTGCTGCGCTTGGCTATACTGCGCAAATCCTCGACTTTCCCTGCTTTATTGCCTGCCAGAACAACGTCCAGTTCCACCTTCGGATGGAGAAGTGAAACGGTGACCACCTGTGCGCTGAAGGAACGGGAGCCTACCTTGAAGGTTTTTCTAGTCGACGTTACGGGCTTGGTTTGGCTGGATATGAATGTTCCCGATAGAACAGGCAGCGTGTTTGCTACATTCCCGTCCGTAATTTTCAGGGTGGATCTATTATGGCCCCAGGATAGCTTTAGGCCCAGATGTTGGCTGACAAATTGCAGCGGTACATAGGTGGAGCCGTTCTCGGAGAAAGGGGATGCTTTAGCCTGAACCTTCTTGCCATTTACGTAGGCATTCCGACTGCCCAGGTATAGGGTGAGAGCTGTATCTTCGCGAGTAATATGGAGTTTTTTTTCAGCGGCTGTATACGCCACTGTTACACCATCATAGGTCTTGAGTGCCCCGACCGAAATATAGGACTGGCCGTTCTTGTCCACATAAGCTAAATGCTTGGCGGCGGATGCGGCATACAGCGGCGTTATTACCGTCAGCATGGCTAGTACAACGATTGCAATGATTCTTTTCATGTTCCTCTCAAGCTCCTTCTTCTCTTTATCTGTAGTGGGTGACGCTGGATTTGCGCCTATACTTTATCGGAAGTTAAGGACTATTTGTTTAGGAAAAAAGTACGATGTTCGCTTGAGTTTTGTAAATATATTCCGACAACCCATTGACAAGGGACTTCATCTCTTATATGGTTAATTACATGAGTAACTAACCAATGATGCTATGAAGGTTATAAACGAAAGTTGGTGAGGTAAATGGCATTTCAGATTGATGACAGCAGACCGATATTCATGCAAATTGCCGACAAAATTGAAGACGACATCATCGAAGCACGACTGCCTGAGGAGACACAGGTTCCGTCAACGAATCAGTTTGCAGCCTTTTACCAGATCAATCCGGCAACGGCTGCCAAAGGCGTAAATCTGCTGGTGGATCAAGGGATTTTGTACAAGAAACGGGGGATTGGCATGTTTGTAGCCTCAGGAGCTCGTGAATTGCTGATGGAGAAGCGCAAGACGGAGTTTTATGAGCAGTACGTTGTCGCCATGGTTAAGGAAGCGGCTAAACTCGGGATTACCAAAGATCAATTATCGGAAATGATCCGCAGGGGGGAGCAAGACTGATGAGCCAAACCGTGATTGAAGTCAAGAATTTGAGTAAGAAATATAAGGATACTATGGCCGTCGATAATGTGAGCTTTAAGGTAGAAGCCAACAAGATCTACGGATTGCTGGGAAGGAACGGAGCCGGCAAAACGACCATCATGCAGATGATCACAGCGCAACTATTCGCAACCCAGGGTGAGATCCGCGTATTTGGTGAGCATCCTTATGAAAATCTAAAGGTCATCCAGCAGGTATGCTTTATTAAGGAAGGCCAGAAGTATCCGGATCTGTTCACGGTCAGGGATGTGATGGGAATTGCCGCTAACGTTTATCCCAACTGGGATGCGGCATATGCGAACAAACTGATCGAGGTATTCCGGCTGCCTATGAAACGACTCGTAAAGAGATTGTCCCGCGGCATGCTGTCGTCGGTAGGCATCATCGTCGGACTCGCCAGCCGCGCACCGATCACGATCTTTGATGAGCCTTACCTCGGACTTGACGCCGTGGCAAGAGAGCTGTTCTATGATCATCTGATCGAGGACTACACGAATCATCCGCGCACGATAATTCTGTCCACTCATTTGATCGACGAGGTTAGCAGACTGCTGGAGCATGTCATTGTCATTGATGGCGGGAAAATATTGCTGGACGACGCCACGGATGATTTGCGGGGACGCGCTTATACGATCGTCGGTCCTTCCGGAACGGTTGAATCGTTTATCCAAGGGTACGAAGTGATACATCGGGAATCGTTCGCTTCCATGTTATCCGTCACGGTGATGGGAAGCGCGACAACGAAGCTGCAAAAAGAGGCGGAGGAATTGGGCTTGGAAACCACCCCCGTTTCTCTTCAACAATTGATCGTATATTTAACTAAGCGCGAAAAGGTGGGGGGCCAACTATGAACGGAATTCCTGGCGTAATCCATATTTATTCGAGACAGAAACTATCCTGGTTTTATTTGCCCTGGGCTATTACGGCATTCAGCTTTCTGATCAACTACATTATTAGCGTATTGGTTAATGGTGAAGCGATCTATGCCGGGGGGTTGGCAACAATCTTTATCTATGTGTTTATCGCGGCTCTGGTATCGGTGCTGCAGCTGTTTCCCTTCTCCCTTGGATTCAGCATTCGAAGAACGGACTTCTATCTGGGCTCTGTTCTGATGGTGGTAGCGTACAGCGTCATAACGTCGATTATATTATTGGCATTAGCCGAAATTGAACGCTTAACGAGTTCTTGGGGAGACCGGTTATCTTTCTTCAAACTGCCGTATTTGAATGACGGCACGTTATTGGAACAATTCATGATTTATTTCATTTTGCTTCTTACATTTGCTTTTACCGGGATTGGAATCGGCGTGTTCTATCTTCGTCATCGCGGCATAAAGACCTTTGTCATGTTTGCGGCCTATTTCATCATAATGTCGGGGGCCAGCGTTCTGGTCACCCATTACGCCTGGTGGGGATATGTGATTGACTGGGTTGTGAAAAACACTGCTTTTGAATTGTCGCTGTGGTTCATTCCGATCACGCTTATTCTTGCTCTCTTTAGTTACCGTTCGATTCGCAAAAGCTCGGTGTAAAGACAAAAGACGTCCGATTACTCGGACGTCTTTTTGTTGTCCTTCCGTTTGTTTAACGCCTTCGATCCGGCAAGGGTCGTGCCCGGCGGGTACGAGAGCTGCGGGTGTTTGGAAGTGCCTATAAGTTGCGATGTGTATATGCCGGAGTGACCGGAGAACAGGTAGCTGATAACACAGGCCATCAACATATACACGGCGCCTTCCCCGCCGAACAGTTCGATTCCCATAATAAAGCAAGCAATCGGAGTGTTTGTTGCTCCGCAGAAGACAGCAATAAATCCTAATGCAGCGAGAAACGGAGCGTATAATCCGATCCATTCGGATAACGCGTTGCCGAGCGTTGCCCCGATGGCAAACAGCGGGGTTACTTCCCCTCCCTGGAACCCTGCTCCGAGCGTCAGCGAGGTAAAGAGGATTTTACCGAGAAAGGCGAGCGGCGATACCTCGTCTGTGAAGGAGGCTTCGATCAGGGGGAGTCCCAGCCCCAAATAATCGCGTGTCCCAAGCAGATAAACCAGTCCAATGATGATCATGCCGCCGACAGCACTTTTGATCATCGGATTCCGTAAAAAGTAGCTGTACCACCGTTTCAAGGAATGGGTTAGCTCACTGAATAGTCGGCTTGTCAGACCAAATAGTATCGAGGCCAAAATCACCTTTAGGATCACCATGATACTCAAAGCTGGAATGTCTCCGATCGGATAGTGCAGATGACTGATACCCCATAGAGATGTGGCAGTCAGATTTCCGACCAAACTGGCTGCGAATGCAGGCAGGAGAGCCTGATGGGAGACCAGCCCGATGGCAAGCACTTCAAGCCCGAACAGCGTGCCCGCTAGCGGCGTGCCGAAGATCGATCCGAAACCGCCGCTGATTCCGCAGATAAGCAGTATTTTTCGATCCGCCGGCGTTACGCGGATAAGCTTGCCGAACCACTCCGACAGGCTTCCTCCCATCTGAACGGCGGTGCCTTCACGACCTGCCGACCCCCCGAATAGATGGGTGATTAACGTGCCGATCAGCACCAACGGCGCCATTCGTAATGGAATGTTTTCGGTTCCGTCATGGATTTGTTCAAGGATGAGATTATTGCCTTTGGTGCAACTCTTGCCAAACTTGTAATATAGGAAGCTGACCCCGGCCCCTCCCAAGGGAAGAAAGAATAGCAGCCAAGGATTCTCCATGCGAAGGGAGGTAACATAGTCCAGACTGTAAAGAAAGAAGGCGGAGGCGCTGCCCGTCATCACTCCTACACAACTTCCCAGAACCATCCATTTGATGAAGTAACCGGACAACAAGGCGTATGGCCATTTTTCGGCAGCGTTAAACCATTTTTTAATCATGCAAATTCACCCGTTTCTATATATTCGCCGCTGACCCTTCAATACACAAACAGACTCCTACCAGGAAAGCGACCTCTGGTAGGAGTCATTAGCTATCGAAGCGGTTATGGCGAACTCCATCGCCTCATTCAATTAGCATTTATTGTAATGGAATAAAGGTTTCTGTGTCAATGGCACAACCCATTGGGAGCGGGGCCTTTAGTTAAGCCCGAAGTGTTATCGATTAGATTTGGAAAAAAGTGCTTGACTTGGACATGGACTTTTTTTCAAGGAGAAATTTAAATTGTCCATGGACGGAGATAGGCCTCTATTTTATAGTAACGAATGATAATGATAATCAATATCACAAAATTGAGGGGAACATGATGTCATCAAACACGTCCAATCCAAGTCTTACAGATTCCAAGACCCACGTTAAACTCAAGGGGCGACCATGGGCTGCGACCCTGATTCTTACCGGGGGCGTGGCAGCATTGGTGCTTGGCATAGCTTTATCCATATCGCTCGGCGCGGCCGACATCGATCTGCGAAATGTATGGGAAGCGGTGTTCTTCTTTAAACCCGATGTGACGGAGCATCAGATTATTCAGGAGCTTCGGCTGCCGAGGGTCCTTGGCGGAGCGATGGTGGGAGCCTGCTTTGCCGTATCGGGCGCGATCATGCAGGGGATGACCCGGAATCCGCTCGCTGATTCAGGTTTGCTCGGATTAAATGCGGGAGCGGGTTTTGCCATTGCCCTCTGTTTTTCCTTTTTTCCGGGGCTGCCGTATATGTACCTGATTCTGTTCTCGTTCCTGGGGGCTGGCCTAGGTGCCGTCCTCGTGTATGGTGTCAGCTCAATGGCAAAAGGCGGTCTCACACCGGTACGTCTTGTTCTGGCAGGGGCGGCGCTGAGCGCTCTGCTAAGTGCGCTGAGCGAAGGCATCGCATTGTATTTTCAAGTCGGACAGGACATGGCGTTCTGGTATGCCGGCGGGACCGCGGGGATTAAGTGGGTCCACCTGAAAATTATGCTGCCGTGGATCGTCGCTGCTGTATTGGGAGCTATCGCATTGTCACGCTCCATTACCATGCTCAGTCTCGGGGATGAGATCGCCCGCGGGCTCGGGCAGCGTACCGGGCTCGTCAAGCTGGCCGGAACGGTGATCGTGCTGGTGCTGGCAGGGGCGGCCGTCTCGGTTGTCGGTGCGGTAGGCTTTGTCGGTCTCATGATTCCGCACGTCACCCGCAACCTGGTCGGTGTGGATTACCGCCTCATCATTCCTTGCTCGGCCGTTCTTGGGAGCTTGCTGGTCGTCATTGCCGACTTAGCAGCAAGAATGGTGAACCCTCCTTACGAGACACCGGTGGGCGCGATCATCGCGTTGATCGGAGTGCCCTTCTTCCTCTACTTGGCACGCAAAGAAAGGAGGGAGCTGTAATGGAGACCATCACGAATACCATGCATAGGCGAAAAGACAAGAAGCGCAAAATCATCACCCTGTCTGTGCTGGCTGCCCTGATCGTACTAGTATTTCTAATCAGCATGAACACAGGGGTCATTCGTTTGTCGCCGCTTGAGGTCATAAGAACACTGTTTGGCAGCGGGACGGATAAGCAGGAGCTGGTGCTGTTCGAATTCCGCTTGCCGCGTATCGTCATCTCGCTGCTGATTGGGGCAGGCTTAGCAATATCCGGATGTGTGATGCAGGGAATATCCCGTAATGAGCTGGCGGATCCGGGTATCTTGGGGATTAATGCAGGTGCAGGTTTGATGGTGATGCTGTTCATTTCTTTTTTTCCAAGCACGACGGCGGCCCCTGTCTATCTACTGCCGGTGCTTGCATTGATTGGGGCGGGTTTAACCGCTGCCTTAATATGCGTGCTGGCCTATAAGAAGAATCAGGGCTTTAAGCCGACGGGACTGCTGTTAACAGGGATTGCCGTTGCGGCTGGCATTAGTGCGGCAATGATTGTGCTGACGCTGCGCTTGAGTCCTGAAAAATATCAGTTTGTTGCCACTTGGCTTGCGGGCAGCATTTGGGGTTCGAGTTGGAAGTTTGTATTGGCATTGCTCCCATGGATCCTTGTGCTTCTGCCCTTCGTCATGTATAAAGCGCAGGTGATGAACGTTCTCAATCTTGGAGATCCGATGGCGACCGGGCTCGGTGCTTCCGTCACGAGGGAACAGCTGAAGCTGTTGGCCGCGGCGGTTGGCTTGGCAGCCTCGTGCGTTGCGGTAAGCGGCGGAATTGGATTTGTCGGACTTATCGCACCCCATCTGTCCAGACGCTTGGTCGGTGCGAAGCATCAGCTGCTGCTGCCGGTAACGGCACTGGTTGGTGCACTGCTGGTTATCACAGCCGATACCCTTGGACGTTGGATCATCCAACCATCTGAGATTCCGACGGGAATCGTGGTTGCGGTGATCGGTGCTCCTTATTTCCTGTACCTATTGTCCAGATCGAGAGCATAAAAGGATAAGATTGCCACGGATCATCTTGCATTACGTCGTCACCTATTGGGGCATAAACTCGGCATCAACATGGAGACGGATATCCGCAAAATGCTGTTTGATCGGGCTGAGAAGCAATCCTTCCGTTTTTCAGCCACGGTCCGGAAGATCTGTTCATTGCCGTATTGCCGAACGTCAGCGGTATCCGAATGATCCAGGCTTAAACTTTATGAGGAGGATGAAACTATGTTCACATCTAAATTTCGGGTAACTCTCTATATGCTCATCTTATGTTCGTTCTTGATATCCGCATGTGGCGGGAATGGAAATACCATCAACAGCGCGGGTTCTTCAGGCGAAACAGCTGCAGGCACGGACAAGCCTCAGACTGAAGCCTCAGCTCCTACGACTAGAAAGGTGGAAACGATTAACGGAGAAATCGAAATTCCGGCCGATCCTAAGCGAATTGTAGTCGACGCCTACTTGCCAACCCTGCTGCTGTTGGGAGAAAAGCCGGTCGGCGCGACAGCGACCGATCTCGAGAACGTCCATATCCAAGACATAATTAACGGCATACAGAACACGGGGGAAAGCGCCCCTGAAAAAATATTGGCACTGAATCCCGACTTAATCATCAGCGCGAACTCGGACCCGGAACTATACGAGAAATTGTCCAAAATCGCACCGACCGTCATTCTTCCTTATGAAACCTATCGAAGCGTGCACGAAGAAGTAGAGGGATTCGGTGCTATTCTTGGCAAGGAAGAAGAAGCAAAGGTTTGGATCGCTGATTTTGATGAGAAAATGGAAGGACTGCGCGCGAAAGTGAACGCCGTTATTGAAGAGGGAGAAACCTTTTCCATTTTTGGCGCATTCGGCAAAACCTTCTACTTGTACGGCGATGGCATTTATCGAGGGGGCTTGGCGATCTACAAGGAGCTCCAGTTAACGCCTCCGGCAACGATTCAAAAAGAATTGATTGATGCCAACGTAACTTACAAAGAGGTTTCCCTGGAAGTTCTGAATAATTATGCCGGCGACTACATTTTCTTTGATGAGTCCAAAGGAGCCGAGATGGATAAGAAGGACAAAGTATGGACTTCGATTGAGGCCGTCAAACAGGATCGCGTGTTTTATCTCGATGCCAAACGGTTCTGGCCGTTTGATCCCATTGCTGTCCTGGCCCAGGCTGAGGAAGTGACGGAAATGATCGTCAGCCAAAAAGAGAAAGAGAACGCGAAATAGTCAGCGGTCTCGGTGCTTACTCATGGAATGTGCAGGAGGGCATTACATTTCTTTCATTCCCTGAATTGATCTTATGGTTTGATAACATAGAGAGAATATGAAAAGGGCAAGGTCCGTGATCACGGACCTTGCCCTTGCTGTTATATCGGGAGAGCTTATAAATCAGGTCTGGCGTGCATCTGTGGTAATGGGCTCGTCCGAGACTTTCAGTTTATCATTCAGAATACTGTCCTCAAGCACGCTGAATTTGTCCCCGTATACCTTCGTGATATGTGTTTCGCCCCATGCGCAGAGCATATCCAGAATTCCGCTCAAACTCATGCCGTACTCGCTCAGCTCATATTCCACTTTAGGCGGTACTTGATTATGAATAATCCGATTGATCACTCCGTCGTCCTCCAGCTCCCGGAGCTGCTGCGTCAACATTTTTTGGGTGATCTGCGGCATGAGACGTTTCAGCTCGTTGGTTCTTTTGCGGCCATGGGTCAGATGGCAGAGGATCACGCATTTCCACTTGCCCCCGATCACTTCCAATGTCGCTTCGACGGCGATGTTGTATTTCTTCGTTTGCATGTTCAACCTCCCATTCTTGATAGGTACTAAAAAGTACCTAGAGTACTGTCAGGTACCTACATTACAAAAAAGTACGTTCTTCACACAAGTAATGATATCACTCATAATAGCATTTGCCAGCTGGATTACACCATACGTCATATTTTTACAATATACAAGCAAGAGAATAGGATAGGGGGAAATAGGAACATCATGATAATAGATAAAAAAAGAAGTATGCTTGCACTTATTGCGCTTGCCGTCAGTGCCTTTGCCATCGGAACTACGGAATTTATCAGCGTAGGGCTGCTGCCGTTGATTGCGGAGGATATGAATATATCCGTCACGACCGCCGGATTAACCGTTTCGATGTATGCGCTAGGCGTTACTTTCGGTGCGCCGATCCTAACGTCTCTGACATCAAGGATGTCCAGGAAGACTTTGCTGCTCTGGATTATGATCATTTTTATTATTGGTAACAGTTTGGCAGCGGGCGCATCTTCCATTGGTATCCTGCTTGCAGCACGTGTATTTTCGGCCTTTTCACATGGCGTTTTTATGTCGATCGGCTCGATCATTGCCGCAAGCGTGGTGCCTGAGAATCGCAGGGCATCCGCGATCTCCATTATGTTTACGGGGCTGACGGTAGCGACGGTTACCGGCGTTCCGCTTGGTACGTTTATAGGTCAACAGTGGGGCTGGAGACTTGCTTTTGTCGCCATTGTCGTGGTCGGTATAGTTGCGCTGATCGCGAATAGTATCCTGGTCCCTTCGGACTTGCCTAAGGGAGAACGGACTTCATTCCGTGACCAGGCTAAATTGCTGACGAATGGAAGACTGCTGCTTATGCTCCTGATTACGGCCCTCGGTTATGGCGGGACCTTCGTCGTCTTCACTTATTTATCCCCATTGCTGCAGGATATAACAGGCTTCAAGGAAACTACGGTGGCCATCATCCTGCTGGTATACGGGATCGCCATTGCAGTCGGTAATGTGATCGGCGGAAAGGCAGCCAATCGCAACCCGCTTCGAGCACTATTCTATATGTTCATCGCCCAAGCGCTGGTGCTGATCACGCTTACGTTTACCGCACCGTTTCAAGTGGCCGGACTGATCACGATTATACTGATGGGATTTCTGGCTTTCATGAATGTGCCTGGACTACAGGTTTATGTCGTCATGTTGGCTGAGCGGTTTGCACCGGGGGCTGTGAATATGGCTTCTGCGCTGAACATTGCCGCATTTAATGCCGGCATTGCCATCGGCGCATTTCTTGGCGGTTTGATCACGAATTCCATGGGACTGATTCATACGTCATGGATCGGGGCGCTGATGGTGTTCGGCGCGGTCGCTCTTACCGGATGGAGCTTGAAGCTGGAACGGAAGGAGACGGAGAAGCCGAGAAAGCAAGCGGCCTGAATGATCCTTTTATAGAGGGAGGTGATGTCTAAGCGTATTATCGGAGATACTGCAAAATAGGTTTAACGTATTCATAATCAAAAAAACGGAGGTTTATCAACATGACAGCACAACACTTACAAGATACAACCACTTTATATAATGGAGTTAACATGCCTTGGTTTGGACTTGGCGTATTTAAAGTAGAAGAGGGACCGGAGCTGGTGAATGCCGTACGCACGGCCATCCGGCATGGATATCGGAGCATAGACACTGCCGCCATATACGGCAATGAAGAAGGCGTTGGTCAAGGCATTCGCGAGGGCTTGGAAGCTGCCGGAATCAAGCGGGAAGATCTGTTTGTCACATCTAAAGTATGGAATGCCGATCTCGGTTATGAATCGACATTGAAGGCTTACGATGAAAGTCTGCGGAAGCTGGGTCTGGAATATTTGGATTTGTACCTTATACACTGGCCGGTTGAAGGGAAATATATAGATGCGTGGAAGGCGTTGGAAACGTTGTACAAGGAAGGGCGCGTCAAAGCCATTGGCGTGAGCAATTTCCAGATCCATCATCTGGAGCGTTTAATGAAGGAAACGGAAATTAAACCGATGGTGAACCAGGTGGAATATCATCCAAGACTAACGCAAAAAGAACTGCAGGCGTACTGCAAGGCGAACGAAATTCAACTTGAAGCATGGTCCCCATTAATGCAAGGACAGCTGCTGGATCAAGAGGATCTAGAGCGCATTGCAGAGAAGCATCATAAATCCATCGCGCAGATTATTCTTCGTTGGGATTTACAAAACGGCGTTGTTACGATTCCGAAATCGACCAAGGAACATCGGATCGCCGAGAATGCGGATATCTTTGATTTTGAACTGTCCGCTGAGGATATGCAGCGCATCGATAGCTTGAATCAAAATCACAGAGTGGGACCGGATCCGGACCATTTTGATTTCTAAGAAATCTGCGTTTAAGTAAGGACAGAAGTTTAATGAATATTGTGGCTCTCCTGAACCTCGGGCGGTAACGACGGGAATCGGGAGAGTCATTCCTACATAACGGAAGGAGAGATGTTTAATGAATTTGGATCTGAAGGGAAAAGTCGCATTGGTAACAGGCTCGACGTCCGGCATTGGCAAAGCGATTGCCATGTCGCTTGCAGCCGAGGGAGCGTCCGTCATTATAAATGGAAGACATGAGGACAAAGTAAAACAGACGATCCATGACATTCACGCTGTGCATCCGGATGCCGAGCTGCGTATTGCCGTGGCGGATCTCGGAACAGAGGAGGGCTGCCATCAGGTCAGGGAAGCTGCTCCGGTCGTTGATATTCTGATCAATAATTTGGGGATTTTTGAGCCTGCCGAATTTTTCGATATCCCTGATGCGGATTGGTTCAGATTCTTCGAGACCAATATCATGAGCGGAGTTCGGTTAACCCGGCATTATTTGAAGAACATGATCAATCGCAATGAAGGTCGAGTTATATTTATCGCGAGCGAAGCGGCTGTCATGCCGTCCCAGGAGATGGCACATTACAGCGCAACCAAGACGATGCAGCTGTCCCTTTCCCGAAGCTTGGCTGAGCTGACGACAGGAACCCGCGTCACGGTGAATACCGTCATGCCTGGCTCCACGCTTACGGAAGGCGTTGAAACGATGCTGAATACGCTATATCCGGATCAGAATCTTTCGATCGAAGAAGCAGAGCAGCGGTTTATGAAGGAGAATCGGCCGACTTCCATCATTCAGCGATTGATTCGACCGGAGGAGATTGCGGATTTTGTTACGTATCTCAGCAGTCCCAAATCCTCGGCGATTAACGGTTCAGCGCTTCGAATCGACGGGGGCTTGGTACGAAGCGTATTCTAAGCAACCGTTGTGTTGTGAACGCTTTGTTAGGAACGGTGTTTCTGCCTAAAGGAACTGGGTTTAAAGCCTGTATACCGAACAAAGCAGCGAACGAAATACGGAAAAGAACCGAATCCGGATTCTTCGGCAATGCGTCCGATCGAATCGTTGGTGTGAATCAATAATCGCTTGGCTTGTTCGATCCGATGCCGTGTCAGAAATTCCAGGGGCGTGCAGCCGAACGTTTTTTTCATGCAGATCGACAGATAGTTCTGGTGGAAGTGCATGGCATCGGATAATCTCTGATAGCTAACCGGTTCTTTGTAATGTTGTCTTAAATAGTTGGCGGTTCGTTCGGCTATGGCATACTGAGGATTCTGATGCTGGATCCCGGCCTCTTCGGCTTGAAGCAGCAGGAGCAGCTCATGCAGCAGCTGCTGCTGTTTCCAGCGTGCCGCGGAAGAAGACGATGGCTGAAGGTTCTGCAATTGCTCTAACAGGAGTCTCGCCTGCTCTATCGAGGGCAGCTCTCCATACTTGGGTATATAAAAAGAGAAACGTTCAATCTGCACATAAGGCTGATCGGTTTGCGATAAGGCAAAAAGGGTCAGCTCCTCTGTTTCAATCCAAGATCCCAGCGTCTGAAAATGCAGCCAATAAAAGTGCGTTTCCTCCTGACAGGGCTCAAATGTCCGGTGGGCTGCATCCGGTCTTAGAATCAAGTAGCATCCGGCCTTCACCCTGTGAGCAGCACCGTTCTCCTCCAGAAAAAGCGCCCCTTTTGTCACCAGAATCAGATCAAAGACCCCGATGTTATAGCGATCCGGATGTTTGTCTCCTACCTGATAGGTATCTTCTCCACAAATGATATAGTGGGGCAACGGCGGCGCCGTGAACTGGAAGATCATCTGCGACCAAGCCTCCTCCTCAAAACGGATTTTTCTCTATAATAATCGCTTTACCGCTCCGGATTCAATACGCCAGCATGTTGCAATCGGATAAAAAGATGTTGTTTCTGTGTATAGGGCACCCCCGGGTAAAATGGTATATTTCTACCAGAGTGTGCACCTACATGAACAGAAACAAGGAGCGTGGAAGTTGATGCTGCATGAGACTGCGTTTAACAGTTTGCCGCTTCGAGCGATTAAACCGGCCGGATGGCTTAAGAGTCAGTTGGAAATTCAAGCAAGCGGTTTTACCGGACATTTGGAAGAACAGTGGAAAGACGTAGGGGATGAGAACGGGTGGCTGGGCGGCCAAGGAGAGAGCTGGGAACGGGGACCTTATTATGTTGACGGTTTGCTTCCGCTAGCTTATTTGCTCGAAGACGAGACTTTGATTGCCAAAGCGAATCGCTGGATCGAGTGGTCGCTTGCGAGCCAGCAGGAGAATGGCATGTTCGGTCCGGCTCGCATAACCTCCGTCAATCAGGATATCGACAAGGAGCAGGACTGGTGGCATTACATGATCATGCTGAAAGTGATGATGCAGCATGAAGAAGCAACGGGCGATGAACGGATCATTCCTTTTCTGACGAAGTTTTTTACTTATGTCCATTCGGTTATCGAGGAACAGCCGCTGCAGGGCTGGGCGCAAACCAGGGGTGCTGAGATGCTGCTGTGCATCGTGTGGTTATATCGACGTACGAAGCAACCTCTTCTGTTAGAGCTTGCCGATATCGTTGCCGGACAAACAACGGACTGGAGCGACATCTTTCATGATTTTCCGTTCTGGCGAAAGGTCGAAGAGTGGGATTGGACAACCCATGTCGTGAATGTAGCGATGGGAATCAAAACGCCGGGCGTATTGTTTGAATTGAGTGGCAATCCGGTGGAGCGGGAAAGCGTGCATCGGGGCATCGATTCCCTGATGACGTATCACGGTCAAGCGCATGGCATGTTCTCCGGAGACGAATGGTTATCCGGCACCCATCCGAGTCAAGGCGTAGAATTATGTGCCGTCGTGGAGTATATGTTCTCGATGGAGCAGCTGACGCGTATTTTCGGTGATGGACGTTTCGGGGATATTTTGGAGAAGGTCGCGTTTAATGCGCTGCCCGCCGCCATCTCCCCGGATTGGACCTCGCATCAGTATGATCAGCAAGTCAACCAGATGATCTGCAATGTCGCTCCGCGTGCATGGAGCAACAGTCCAGATGCCAATGTCTTCGGTCTGGAGCCGAACTTTGGATGCTGCACGGCCAATATGCATCAGGGCTGGCCCAAGCTGACGTCGCACCTATGGATGAAGGACCGGGAGAACGGGCTTGTTGCCGTTTCCTATGCCCCATGCACGGTGAGAACGACGGTCGGTCTTCAAGGTGTTCCGGCTGTCGTCGAGGTAACCGGGGAATATCCGTTCAAGGATCGCGTTCAAATCCATTGGTCGCTGGAATACGCGGCATCGTTTCCTCTATCGCTGCGCATCCCGGCCTGGTGCGACAATCCCGTCATAACGCTGAATGGGCGCGAATTGCCATTCCATGTGCAGTCCGGTTATGCACGCATCGTACAGAACTGGCAGAACGGCGACCGATTGGACATTCATTTGCCGATGGAAGTGAAGACTGTTACGCGCAGCATGTACGCTACCAGCATTGAAAGAGGGCCGCTGGTGTATGTGCTGCCCGTGAAGGAGAACTGGCAGATGATCCGGCAGCGCGACATGTTCCACGATTGGGAGATTTACCCTGCGTCTCCATGGAAATACGGCCTGGTCGCCGATACGTCATTCGAGGTACTTGAGCAGGATATAGTCCGCCAGCCGTTCCTGGCGAAGAATGCACCAGTCAGGGTGAAGGTGAAAGGCCAGCTGATTCGGGATTGGAAGATGGAAGACAACAGCGCCGGAAACCCTCCGCTTCATCCGAACACGGACGGACAGCCCATTACGGAATTGGAGTTGGTGCCATACGGAAGCGCCAGGCTTCGGATCGGTGAATTCCCTCTGATTGGAGAGCGGAAAAGAGCCATTAAGAATTAAAGCAAGATGGATTGAATCATCGAAAAACCGCGTCGATCGCGGTTTTTTTGTTGTGCAGATATGCGTTCAAGGTGAGATAAGTGTTTACGAAGCTTAAGAATACACATAATATGGAGTTATTGGAATATGGAGGTGAACGATGTTCCCTGGAAGGATTAATGGATAAGAGACAAGGAATGCGCTGGTGAGAAAGGGAAATTTGCCAAAGGAGATTTTCATGAAGAGAAGAATGATAGTGGTCCTATTACTCGTATTGGTTATTCTAATAAATGGCAATGCTCAACGAGATTCGATGGATACGCCCCTATATGAAGGTAGAAGCCTCGTCATTGGTGTGATCGGAGAAACACCGCAAGTCAGGGAGAAGGGGCATGTGGGTTTTAAAGAAGTTACGTTTCAGCAGCTAGAGGATCTAGACCTTTCCGCGGAGCTTGACGCCATATTCATAACAAAAGAACATTTTATGGAAGCTTCTGAGTCCAAGTATACAGAAGTGTATAATAAGGCTGAAGTTCCCTTTTTCTATATTGAGTCTAAAAAATCTCATGTCCCCTTCACGGTCGAAGAATTGTCTTACGATGAGGTTCCGGATCTTTCATCGGATATGTATGCAACCGGATATTACGGCAAGGATGGGGAGCATTGGGGTTACGGTTTATACAACGGTGTAATGAATGAGACCCATGTCCAGGCTGTTTATTCCCATATTTTCGCAACGATCGAGTCGTTGCATCATGACGGAGGAACGTAATTTGCGGGAAATCATTTGGTTGGAGAAAAGCGAGACGCTTGAGCTATTGTTGGAACATGAACCTGCAATTCAAGTCATCCCGTTAGAGTCCGGTCTGGAAGCAGAGGTGGCGAAGATCGTCACGTCATCGGCAGACTACGTACTAAAGGTTTGGAATAAAGCGTCCAAACCCGACGTTCAAATGCAGTATCGAATATTGAATGCATTGTATTCGCATGGAAGGGCCGTATCGAAGCCTGTGGGCTGGGGGACAGACCGGAATAGCAATCCAGTAATGCTGACCAGTTACGACGGCACGCCCGTACAAATAGTCAATCAGTCTAAACTAGTAAAGCTTGCGAAAACGCTAATGGATATACATAAGCTGCCCCTGGATAATCTGAACGGCTTCGGGCTGCCGAGGTATGATTTCGTCTCTTATTTTTATCCTCGAATGGATGAGTTCCCGGATCTTCAACATCCATTGATGGAGCTTGTTGAGCGTGCACATATGAAACAAGAATGTATCATCCATGGCGATTATCACCTTGGCAATGTTCTTGAGCATGAAAACGAACTGACCGTGATCGATTGGACGAATGTTCAAATCGGCGATCCCCGATATGATATCGCATGGTCGATTGTGTTAATGTCGATATATGTAAGCGAGAAGCAAGCGTCTTTTTACCGAGCTGCATTTTGTACCGAGAACCGCTGCGAAGCCGATGAGCTTGAGCTGTTTGAAGCCATAGCGTGCCTGCGCTGGGTTTTGCTTAGTAGAGTGGACCACCCACCCATTAGAAAGGATACGATCGCTAGGGTAAGGTCGATATTGAAGAGCAACACATATTTAAATTTCACGTTTCTTTAAGTCTGATCCCCAAATGACCAGCCAGGTTCCCTAATACAAGAGGGAGATAGATTCGTGAAATATTACAGCTGTACACGAGCCCCCTTAAGCCACCTTGCATAATGGTAAGGGGCTTTTTTCTAGATGACGGATTGTAATATGAAGTGCGACACCTAAACAGAAATAGCCCATGGGAACAA
>NZ_QLYT01000057.1:0-6835 GCF_003269305.1 Paenibacillus sp. MDMC362 | reverse complement strand
CCTCGCCCACTATGTAGACAAACTCCTTGAACTTTTATCTCCTAATATAAAGCCTTAGAAAAAGTGGAATTGTCACTACTATAATTTTTCTTCGTGTCTGGAGAATCCTCCAGAGATCCCAAACAACTCTCTAAATACTTCCTGCATCCCCTCGGTTTCGTTTGTTAGGTGGATGTCATCCCTCTTTCTGTCTAGAATCACGTTCCCATCCCGTAAAAAAACGATGCGATCCGCCAATGCTTCCGCAATTTCCAATTGATGCGTTGAAAAGAGAAGCGTTTGCCCATTAGATACTGCTTGACGCACAAGCGTTATGAAGGTGTTCATCCAGTAAGGGTCCAGACCGTTGGTGGGTTCATCCAGAACCACCAGTGGTGGTTCTGCTAACAGCGCTTGTGCAAACAACACCCGCTGCCTCATGCCCTTGGAGAAGGAAGCTACGGGTTTACTGCCTGTATCCGATAAGCCGACCATCGAGAGCACCTCTTTGGCGCGAGTATTCCCAAGACCGCGAAGCCTTGCCCAAAAAAGCATAGTCTCCATGGCTGTTAATCCTGGACTAAACCGATAATCATCCGGCATATATCCAATTTGCCGAGCATAATTTTGTCTGTTTTCCTGCCAATCGTGACCGTTTACGGAGATGGATCCCCTCGTCGGACGTAGAATACCGGCCACCATGCGAAGCAACGTGCTTTTTCCCGCACCGTTCCCCCCGCACAGAGCAACGCCCTCCCCTTGTCTGATATGCAGCTGTAAATCCTCAATGACCGTCTTTCCCTTAAACGATTTGTGAACCCCATCGAACCGAACCAGATGATTATCCACGACTTCTTCCCCTTTCCCATAATCCAAAAGAGATGGTCAACATGGTGCCGATCCAGAGCAACATCACGCCAATAAACACCGGGGTACCCCAAGTGGAACGAATCCATACCATCCCATCGTAATACTCCGGCCCGAGCGTCGAGCCTCCACCTAATTTGACGACGGTAAACAGACGCGTCAATTCTGCAGGATTAAGAAATGTCAATGTAGTGACGGCCGGTTTGATCCAGGGGTATGGCATCATGCCGAGCAATGCAATGAGAATAGATGGCCATGCAATGATGGCAAAAAACCAGACACCCACCGCGATCGTAAGTGCTTGCCAACGATTGCGGGCGAGTGTACCGATCAGCATGGCCAATCCGAGGAAAAACAGGGATAAACCTATTGAAAAGACCAGAAGCTGCTGATAAGTCAAAAAATCAAAACCACTACCCGAAAGCCAGCTGGCTGCTCCCGACAATCCAAATCCAAAGGAAACAATGGATAACAAGACGATGGAAAGCCCGATATACTTGCCAGCCAGAAAAGACCAGGTACCCAGCGGATAAGTTGAGAGAAGCTCCCAGTTGCCCTCTTCCTTCTCGCCTGTTAAGGAAAAAGAGCCCAACATCAGCGCCATCAAAGGAAGCAAATATAACGCCAGGTTTAACATGGTGCCGCTAGTGCCGGAATATCCGCTTACATAACCTTGCGAGTTAATAATCAATAAACTTACCATAAACATGGCGAAAAGGGCCATGAATGAATAGGCCCATGGATTTCGAAAGCCAATTTTCATTTCTCTTACAGCTACATAACCCATTTCACTCACAAGCCGTGTCCTCCGGTTGCTGGTTGCTCATCGGCGCTGTGGTCAGGCATATCATCACCAGGCTCCTGATCCGGTGCATGATCATGACCGTGCTCCCCTCCCATATCCATCATATCCCGATTGACTTCCCACGAGTGATTGGCGAGATCTTCTGCCGTCATGAGTTTACCTTTGCCTTGTTCTTCAATATAAGCTGTGGCATCCGCCTCTTGTTCAAACGAGACGATTCCATAAGCCATTGGTGTTTGATATGAAGGATCATAGGCATAGTATGCTTTTTCATAACGGAGCCATTGTTTGCTGTTAAAATCTCGGACGAATTCTGCGCCGATCGTATCGGTTCCGTTCTCTTTCTTCCACGTATTTAAACAGCCGATATCATCAAATTTGAGAGATTGACCGTCCTTTGTTATAATTTGAGTCGCATATTGGTCGTCTTTGACGGCCATCTTGCAAATGACACATACATCCGTATTTTCGTTGATAGCCTGCGGCTCATACTTCTCTCCTCCGCAAGCAGATAGTATCATCAAGATAGCAACCATAATTAAGGTTAGTTGAATCCCTTTTCTCATGTATTTCGTCTCCTCATCGATAAAATTAAAATGGCTGTACAGCCTAGCAGTATGAACCCCATAAGTCCGGTCTTTATTAAACCTCCCTGGTCTCCGCCTCGATCATCGTTACCGGGCGGAACCATTAGCGGGGCCTTATCCATAGTCCAGCGATCTCGATCCGTCTGGTAGAGTCCTTCCAGGAATACCATGCCCGGTGATTGAAAAAACAATTGAAATGCTGGTCGCTTTTTTGTGAGTCCCTGGAAAAACGGATTCATTCCATATGTTATATCGCTGATCCCGTCTCCATCCGCATCGATACCCCGAAAATTGTCCCAATAATTCTCTGTAATCCGATTTTCCTCACTGCCTCGTGCCTGTGCATCCGACACATTACTAATAAATTGGTTGCCTTTGATAGAATTGGCACTTGACTCCAGCAACTGCATACCGACAAAATTGTAACTTACTCTGTTGTTCTTCAAGATATTTCCGGTTGATAGTTCCACATACAGGCCAACCCGATTGCCATCAACCGTATTATTTGTCACGGTCGTCTCGTGTGTGTCATATAGCAGAATTCCTTGCGAATTTACGTTCTGGCTTTGCTTCGTGAACACATTCCCGACAACAGATACTTGTCGAGCAGTCATCACCATGGCCCCTGTCACATTTAGGTTGCCTATGTTCCGCTCGATGATGGTCCGATTTGTGTACATGCAGTGAACGCCATAACGAGAGCGTTCGATTACATTACCTGAGACGAGGATATCATCGCTGCTTTCCATATAAATGCCGTCATGTACATCACGAATCGTATTGTCGGTTATTTTCCAACGATGCCCATTGAATATATCTACGCCATTGCCTTTGTCGGCCATTTTCACGCCATCTGCCATCCAATCGATTGTATTATTCGTCAAGCTACCTTCGTTTGCGTCACGTACTGATATTCCATCTCCACCAGTCTGGATATGCAGCCTATCCACGACAGCTCGATGACCCTTGACGAGCACAGTCGGCGTTTCCTTGACCATGACATCGGTGATGCGGAGTCCGGCAATCGTTGTATTGTCAGCTTCTATCGTGATGGCCGGTAGGTCACTCATATTTCTCAGTTCTATCGTGCCACCTTCTTCCGGTCGTATCGTCAACTGCTTGTTAATGGTAATCGGGCCATGGTAATTGCCGGATTTCAATATAAGCGTATCTCCTGGCTTGGCTTGGTCCAATAAAGCTTGCAAATTAAGCCATTTGTCTTCTGCTCTTACTGGACTGCTATTCAATAACGCCAAAAAAAACCAGAGTAAAAAAAGGGGCATCATGCTTCTTCTGACTGTCATTGCACTTCTACCTGTTTCTTCTTAGTAATATGGATATCGTCCTCATACAAGTGTATAAAAATCGTCTGGTTCCCCTTTTCAGCAAAAGTAAACGAACCGCTAAATACACCATCCCCTTCATTCACAGCTTCAATGAGTATCGGTTTATCCCCAATCCGGAAATCAAAGGTAGCCTGTGCCTTGCCAGATACATTCATTCCAGTGAACAAAGCTTGTAAATCGACCTGGCTTCCCGCTATAACGGTTTCAGGTTTTGTAGACAGCTCTACTTCTACAGCTTCCAAATCGACGGATTCCTCGCCTGAACATGCCGTTACGATACCCAAAAGGATAACCACTGCCATAAATGAAACCAATTTTTGCTTCATTCCCTCACTCCCTCCAACCCGGTTGTCAGTCTTTCACATTTTAGCAATTCAAATGCTTCTGTCCTATAACTCTATGGAGCCATTTCAAAGGTTGAAAATCGACAGATTTGTGACATGCAGAAGAAAACGAGATATACTCTATGATTGCAGAAGATGTAGAAGTGAAAGATCACGGTAATCAAATGCATGACATAGCTCAATAGAGTCATAGAAACAATCCCTGATATTCGATACAATAAAAACCGCAATTTACCAATATAGCGAAGGAGAAAAAATATGATCCCTGTTCGCAAAGCTTCAAAGCGTTCGTATATTATTTTAGCTTTAATCATTATCATCATTATCATCATTGCCATCGGTTACTGGTTATTTGCCTCCTTTTTGAAACCTGCTCTGCCAGTTAAAATGAATTCCCCAGCTTTCTCTTTATCTGATATACATGGAAAAACTGTAACTGAAGCACAATTTGACGGGAAAATACGATTGACGTCATTTATTTTCACCCGATGTCCGGATATTTGCCCTGCTACAACCGCTAATATGGTTGCACTCCAAAGTGAGCTTCAGAAACAAGGACAGTTTGGCAATGAAGTCGAGTTTGTTTCCATTACATTTGATCCTGAGAATGATACACCTGAGGTATTGCAACAATATGCGGAGCGGATGGGAATTGATCAGAGCGGATGGACGTTGCTGCGAGGAGATGAAAACAAAGTAAAGGATTTGGCTTCTCAGTATAATCTATCGATTGTGCGCCTCGATGATGGATTGTTTGCGCATTCCATCACCTCATTGCTGTTAATCGATGGTAAGCAGCGTGTGCGCCAGATCTACCGGATGGGTGAAGATATGGAGAATGAACAGATTCTGACAGATATCAAGACATTATTAAAAGAACAGCAGCGGGATTCCTAAATCCTACTGCTGTTCTTAATTATTCATGAAGCTTCCTACGACATTCCTTTAGCTGGAGCGGGTGATGGAAGAATATCATTAAGCTACTTCCTTTATTTTTGTTCCGACAACCATACAGAAATGGATGCAATCTCTTCGTCATCTAAACGCTTACCGAAGGCTGGCATGCCTCCTTGCCCCTTGGAAATAATGGTCGTGATTTCTTCCTCGGTAAGTTGGCTTCCTACTGTTTGCAAACTGGGTCCGTACTTTCCTTCGAGCTGGCTTCCGTGGCAGGACAAACAGTTTTGTTTGTAAACCGATGGTATCGAATTCTCAGTTGTTGCTGAGTGCTCTGTGGTCGTTTCACTGCCACATGCTGTCAGTAATCCAACTAGAATTAATGCGCCCACATATTTACCAAGATTTTTTCTCATCTTGCCCTCCATACCCATACTTTTCAGTTCCAATCGATTGTTTTCTTATTTTCTCTCAATTATAAATAGATTAAAATGCCTCCTTGGGGCTATATGTAAAATAATTAATAGTTCAATTTGGAGCAGCCTTTATAAATTCACTAATCTAATTATCGCTGCTTCAACTTTATTAGATCACTCAACAATAGAGTTTATATTCAATGTGAATTAATAAACTGCCACTTTCCATTCAACCCTTTTTCCTTTTTACCTAAGCACTGGTTTCCCTAAAAAAGTAAGCGAACTTCTATCAAGAAAGTTTAGAAGGACTTTTTAGACGAATCGGGAGTAAACTTGCGTTGAACTGCCCGTTGATTGATCTTTACCACCCGTTGAGGCGGATGGTTTGCACTTGGGGTATACCCCCACCACTCATCTTTTAACACGTTCGGTTTCTTTTCCATCGGCAGGCCGGTGGATTCAGTGCCATCTTTTTAGTTCTTCTAAGGAGCTCCCCTACAATGTTGTCACATTTACGTCATAATCCCACAATGTGGCCACTTTTGTGCATTTCTTGATGACACAAATTAATCTACATAAAAATAAAAAAGCCTGTAAATCAAGCTTTTCTAAAATAATTAATGTAGACACTTTTGTGTCATTAGACAAAAAACCCGTTGGAATTAATCACTAACGGGTTTTAAAAATTCAATTTTAAAAATTACTACGTGTATAGGTAAAGTTTCGATATAATAAAAAAAGTATCTTTGGGCATTGCAGGAGAGCTTATACATATCCGAACATCAATATTGTATCTAAAGAAAACTGCCCGTAAGCACAACGAGGCTACCGATCATGACGGCAGCCTCGTTTAAGTTAATTATTTAGTTATAGTTTCCCGTTAGTTGAGTGGCTTTACAATTCTAAAATCATGTTTGAAAAGGCTTCAGTTTTTCTTGAGTTAGGTGAACTAGGGTTGCTCCTAACGTTTCGTTAACGTGGAGTTTTACATGTTCTTGTTCCTCGACAGCTCAAGTTTTCGGCTTAACTGTTATGCCCAACTTCTTAAAAAATGGTTGCATCTGCTGGAACAATTGCTCTATATTCATTTGATCTTCCTTTGACAGGCGTTCTGTATGAACACTACCATCCGGATCATCTTTTTTCTCGTCATAAGCCCTCAATTCATTTAATAATTTTTGAAACTCATCAAATTCTTCTTTGCTGAATATTTGCCCTGCTTCATCTAGCACTCCATTCCAAAAAGTAGTGCTATCTATAGGTTTAGCTTCTCCCTTCGTTGATTGAACTTCATTTAATTTGCGAAAGAGTGGCTCTAGCTCTGCGGTTAACCTTCTATAGATTTTTTGCTCTCCTACGCTCAATCTCTCAATATGAAAATCCCCTTTTGTATCGGCAATTTTCAAATTAAGGAGGCCCCATTCTTTTAGTAAGGACATCCATTTTGTAAACTCCTCTTCACTGAGGTTTTGTTTGGCGGTCTGAAGCTTTGCCTCCAGCTCATCATATTGCTTTTGAGTTACTCCGATATTGTCCCGCGAACCATAGATGGAATCAGCTATGTAGCTATAACCGGCAAAAGCACCTGTTGGGA
>NZ_QLYT01000056.1:0-696 GCF_003269305.1 Paenibacillus sp. MDMC362 | reverse complement strand
GAAGCGAAGCTTGCGCAAACTTGGTCTCCGGAACAGATCGCCGAAGAACGTCGTATGAGTGGGAAACCCTTTGTCTGCTTTAAGACAATCTACCGCTGGTTATATGCGAAACGCATTGCTGCAGGTGAAGTAAAGGTACTGCGCCATAAAGGGAAGCGGCGTAAGCCCACTGAGACACGTGGGCGCTTCCTCGTGGGAAAGACCATTAGTCAGCGCCCCAAAGAGATCCGTAAACGAGAATCATTCGGGCACTGGGAACTGGACACAGTAGTCTCCAGTCGTGGTAACAGTCGCGCTTGTGCCGCTACATTCATCGAGCGTAAAACAAGGCTCTACGTAGCTGTGAAGATGCCTGACCGTACGGCCCACTCCATGGAGGTGGCCTTTGGCGTTGTTGCAAGCCAGTACCCCCAAGGGACATTCCAGACGGCTACTGCGGATCGAGGGAAAGAGTTCGCCTGCTATAAGCAGCTAGAAACCTTTCATGGCGTGGATGTCTATTTCGCTGATCCCTACTCATCATGGCAACGTGGATCCAACGAGAACAGCAACGGCCTACTTCGAGAGTTTTTTCCAAAGGGTCATGATCTCGCTGAAATTACCGATGAGGAACTGGCCCATGCTATCCGCCTCATCAACCTCCGGCCCCGAAAGTGTCTCGGTTGGAAGTCTGCTCACGAATCGTTCATGGCAGAG
>NZ_QLYT01000055.1:0-1544 GCF_003269305.1 Paenibacillus sp. MDMC362 | reverse complement strand
GGTTTTGGCGGTTTTGTCAAAGGGGGTAGAGGGGGTTTCCGTGATTTTTTGCTCCCCCTCGAGACGGATATGGCGGGGGCGGTAGACTTTCATTTTTGTTCCTCCCTAAGCTCGGGGTGCAGCCGCACCACCTCGGACGGGCGGCCTCCCAGCGGCCCCGGCTCCACCTCCACCACCCTCAGCCAGTTCAGCCGCTCGAGCAGGGCTAGGGCCGCATTCAGGCGCTCACGCTCCACCCAGCGGCGGCTCGTGCGTTGCACCTCCCGCACCGTCTGCCCGTCGGTGATGAGTCCTTCTTCTATTTGCTGGGCCAGGGCGTGGGCGTCGAGGATCGCGCCGTTCAGCTCGGGAGCGTAGACTTTGCGGGCGTGTTCCTCGAGGAACCCCACCCAGTCCAGGGCCAGGTGCACGGCCCCCAGGCCCACCGGCGGCAACTCCCCGGCCAGGCTCCAGCGCTCCTCGTCGAAGACCCAGCGGGTGTCATCCCCGGCCAGCTCCACCAAGTGGAAGATCGTCGCCAACGACGCGGCCAGGCTCCCGTACTTGGCGACGTGGGCGGCGAAGTGGGGCGTGTTGGCCAGCTTGGGATCACGCAAGCGGCGCTCATGGGCGTCGTGCCACTGGGCGAAGGCCCGGCCCGCTTCCTCGCTCAGGGTCAGCAGGTGGGGCTCGAGCCGTCCCTCGGGGTCACGAAACTCCAGCCCGTCCAACCGGGCGAACACCTCAAAGGCCCGCTCCCTCGCCTTCTGATCGGGCCAGCTTTGCGGGGGGGTCCAGGGGGGCATCCCGTCGGGCCACACCAGCAGTTGGAAGCGCTGGAGCATCCCATCGGCGCGGGTGGGGTCGGTGCGCAGGCGGTCAAAGACGGCCTCGAGGGGCCTGGGCTGAATGGCCCCGACAACGGCCACGCACGCGGCGGGGATGTGGATGGTCCCTCGACCGATCCGATCAAAGGTGTAGGCGGTGTTGCCGTTCCAGGCGCTCAGGAAGAATCCCCTGGCCACCGCGTACTCTTGCAGCTCCATCGCGGCCAGCCAGGACGCCAGCTCATCCCGCACCAGCACCAGCCCGCGGGGGTTGTCCCGCAGCAACTCGCCCAACTTCTCGGCGGTGGCGTCGTGGGTAACATACCGGCGCTCAGGCACGGTCTCCAGGGCCTCCAGCCGGGCCAGCAGGTCCACGAACCCGCCCTGGCTCAGCTCGCCCTTCTTGGCCTGACCCTTCAGCGCGGCCAGCCTCGCTTCCAGGGCCAGCCGCTCGGCCTTAGCCTCCAGCGCAGCCCTCTGGTGGGCTGCGCGGGCCTTGGCTTCGAGCACGGCCAGCGGGCGCAGGGCTTCTGCGATGGCGTCGCTCTTCTTGGCCCCTGGGGGCGCTACGATCCCTCCCCAAAGGTTGGGCGTCACCGTCCAGTCCGAATACTCACGCGGGCGCACCGCCACGCTACGGCCCACCAGCCCCGACAGCCCTACCAGCGCGGGGACGGCCAGCATCTCCAGCGGCAGGCAGGCCCGCTCCGCGATGTCCACCAGCCAGGGGCGCAGGGA
>NZ_QLYT01000054.1:0-49866 GCF_003269305.1 Paenibacillus sp. MDMC362 | reverse complement strand
CTTCGTTTAACCGCGGTCTGTCATCTGTGAATTACGTCGATAGACGTTTTTCTTATGATTTGTTTACCGCTGCTTCTTCGGCAGCATGCTTGCCTGCCGTATAACCGGTTGCAAAGGCGGCCGTAATATTGTAACCGCCGGTGTATCCGTGAATATCCAGAATTTCACCGCAGAAAAAGAGACCGGGCATCAGCTTGGATTCCATGCTTTTGGGCTGGATTTCCTTGAGGCTGACGCCGCCGCCTGTCACGAAGGCCTCCTTCAGCGAACGGGTGCCCGACGCGCGGAACGTGAACTTTTTAAGAATGGAGATAAAGGTTGTCAGCGCCGTTTTGGAGATACCGCTGCAGATCATGTCGCTGTCGATGGAGGATTTGGATAGCAGCAGGGGGATCATTCGTTCCGGCAGCATGCCCTTGAGCACGTTTTTGACGCTTTTCCTCGGCTCATCCTCCAGCCTTCCTTTGAGTTCGGCTTCAAGCTCCGCTTGGGAGCGGTCGGGGAACATATCGATGGCCATGTCCACATTCACGATTTCAAACTTCCGCTGCACCTGGAGGATGAACTGACTGCAGCGCAGCGCGATCGGACCGGACACCCCGAAATGGGTAAACAGCATATCTCCCCGGTGGGCAATCACTTTTTTTCCTTTCGGATTCCAGACGGACAGCTCGACATCCCGCAACGACAAACCTTGCAGCTCTTTAGAGGCAATAAAAGGCTCGGTGGAGACGATAGGCACTTCGGTTGGATACAGCTCCGTGATCGTATGTCCTGCCGCTTCAGCCCAAGGATACCCGTCTCCCGTCGAACCGGTTTGCGGCACAGACTGTCCGCCGGTTGCAATGATCACGCAGGAAGACTTGAACACTTCCCCGGATTTCAGTTCGATCCCGGCCGTCCGGCCGTTCTCATAGAGAACTCTTTTCACCGGACTGTTTGTCCGAATGTCGGTACCGAGCTCCTTCACTTTGCCAATCAAGGCATTCACGACACTGGAGGCTTTATCTGTCACAGGAAACATGCGCCCATTGTCTTCTTCTTTGAGGCGAATGCCGAGCCCCTCGAAAAAAGACATGATATCCTTATTGTTCCAATGCTGAAAAGCACTATATAGAAAACGGCCGTTTCCCGGGATGTTGGCAATCAATTCATCCTGTTCTTTAGCATTCGTCACATTGCATCTTCCGCCGCCCGAGATGCCAAGTTTACGGCCTAGTTTATCACCTTTGTCAATCAGCAGAACGGAAGCTCCTCTTTCCCCGGCAGCAACGCAGGACATCAGTCCGGAAGGTCCGCCGCCGACGACAATAATATCATAATCAAGCATGTTTGCTCTTAGCTCCTTTGGGGGTATATCAATTATTAGATGAATCTTATTATAAAGGATTTATGCGAATTATCCCAAACCTCATGAATAGGACATAGGATGGAGTTTACCCAGGCTTCGAAAGAGAAATTACAATATATTGTAATATGATGTCGCCTATGCTTTAATCAGAAATATTAGATGCGTTGTCCAATTGAGGTGATCGATCACTGTGCTGAGCCTATGGAAAGATATTTTGCTGCAAGTTTTGCTGTCTGGTACACTCATCTTTCATCTGCCGCTTCTCCTCGACAGACATCTAAAATGCCTGAACAAGAAGAATCCGGATGATCTGCTTCGATTTCGCAAACATATTGTCATGGCATGCGGAATCAGCACTGTATTATGTGTCTTGATCTCGGCCATGAACGATTATTACGTTCCGATCCATCTTGGCGTAATCCCGTTATTTTTAGGCATATTATATGGTAGTCGACATTCCGGGCTATATCTTGCAGCTATATATATCATAAGCCATGGGCTGATGAATGGATGGTCCATGATCGGCCTCATTCTAAATATGCTGATTCTGGGGTATTCGCTATTACCTTGGATTACCTCTAATTTCAGGAAAGGCTCTATGACCGAGAAAATTTGTTGGCTGTGGAGCGCCCTGATCCCGGCCATGCTGATTATCGTAGCCTCCCACGCGATTGAAGGAAAGGTCAACCATGATGTGCTGAATCCGGATACGATTCTGGTAACCATTCTGTATATGCTGATCGGCATTTTTTATTCTGGGATGATTGTGTACTGGATCGAATTAACCAATGAGCGTCTGGGCGCGGGCCAATATGATGTGAAGAACAGTGAGTGGTCATCTTTAACCAAAATGATGGAGATGATTCCTTTAGGGATGGTCGCGGTGGATCGAAGCGGCAATATCATCGCTTTTAATCAACCGCTTATCCGCAGCTTTCGAATCGCGTTTCCTAATCTGACAACCAAGGATGTCATCGGCAGACCGTTGTTTGACTTATTGGACGGCATGATTCAAAAGGAACATCTGCGCAGCCGGTTTCATAGAGCCATAGAAGGAATCGAAAGCACCGGCGAGATTATGCGAAGCGCTACCCGGGTGTATTCCACCGGCATCTATCCGCTTATACATAACGGGAACGGCGATATCTTGGGCGCGGTAGGTATTATGGAAGACATTACGGAGCTGGAGCGGCTTCGCACGGAATTTATTAATGTAGAACGTTTAAGTTTGGTTGGCCAAATGGCGGCAAGCATTACCCATGAGATTCGCAATCCGATGGCTGTCGTGCGTGGATTCTTGCAGCTGATGCAGGAGAAGAGTCCGGATACGCTGGACCATTATTACCGGATTGTCATGGAGGAGCTCGATCGGGCCAACGGTATCATCAGCGATTTTTTATCTCTCGCCCAAAACCGGGTTGCAGAGAAAGAAGAGTGTCACCTGCATGACATTATACATGAGCTCAGTCCCCTCTTGTGGGCTGATGCGAATTTGCGCGGCCAGAGCATTGAGCTGAAACTCGGAACCGAAATTCCTCATCTGCATCTGAATGCCAAGGAGATGAAACAGCTGATTCTGAACCTGTGCCGAAACGGGATGGAGGCTATGGACGACAAGGGGACGTTGACGATCGAAACCCGGCTCGAAGGGGATCAGGTCCAGCTTTATGTTGCGGATACGGGAATCGGCATCTCCGAGAATGAGCTGGAGCGTTTGTTTGAGCCTTTCTTTACGACGAAGAGCAAGGGAACGGGGCTGGGACTCGCCCTGTGCATGAGCATTGTACAGCGTCATCACGGGACCATTGATGTGAAGTCGAGGCTAGGGGAAGGAACGGTTTTCATTATTTCCTTTCCCGTCCACTCGTTCCCGCAAAGCTTGCCGGAAACCCAGAGCGCTGCCGCTTCCGAATAAACGGACTGGTAATTAGGCATTCTAAGGTAGAGCTTAGGGTAAAGGAGGGATTCGGATGAGTAAAAATGATTCCAAACAACAGGAGCAGCAGCAGCGTGAAAACAAAGAGCGCCGTGGCGAGCCCATCGTTGATAAGAAAAAAGATGGGGTAAACTATCCTGCTACCTAGTTCAAAGAATGGAACAATGAAAGACGGGCGGTATCCTATTTTGTGATGCTGCTCGTTTTGTATTTTCTTGCTTTCACTCTTTAGGGTTGTATAATATAGATATCGATGAGCAGTTATAATTCGAACAATCTTGTTTATATAAGGAGTGAAGCAGTTATGGGTATGTCTTTTGACCGATATATGCGCGATATGGTTCAACCGATGCGGGATGAGCTGACTAGCTTGGGAATCAAGGAGCTGACAACACCTGAAGAGGTGGAAGAAGTGCTTCCGGCAGCGAAAGGCACAACGTTGGTCGTTGTAAATTCCGTATGCGGATGCGCAGCTGGGCAAGCACGTCCTGGTGTAGCCATAGCGCTTGAGAACCAGGTGAAGCCGGATCATTTGTATACCGTGTTCGCTGGACAGGATAAGGAAGCAACGGCGAAAGCCCGCGAGTATTTTGCTCCGTATCCTCCATCCTCCCCATCGATTGCGCTGTTGAAGGACGGGGAATTGGTGCATTTTATTGAGCGTCATCAAGTGGAGAATCGTTCTGCAGAAGAAATCGCGGCGGATTTGACCGACGCATTCAATCGCTACTGCCAGTAATTCGGCAGTTACATAGGCCCCGAAGCATTCGGCATATTCCGAAGCCGCGGGGCTTTTGTTTTAGATATAGAATTTATAAGTTATCAGCTGCGCTGATGAAATTCTGTATCGCAAGAAAAACTTCCGCTAAATGCGGTCTGTCTTACGTCGATAGACGTTTTTCTTATATTAATGAAGCACTTCATAAAAGAGAGAACATACTGAAAGGAGTCATCTATCATGAGCCTACAAGAACAAATTATCGCCGAACTGGGTGTCAAACCTACCATTAATGTGGAGGAAGAGGTACGCAAGCGCGTTGATTTTCTGAAAACCTATGTGAAGAACTCGGGTACTTCCGGATTGCTGATCGCCATTAGCGGCGGGATTGATTCGGCCGTGGCTGCCGGTCTGTGTAAACGGGCTACTGACGAGCTTACGGAGGAGACCGGTAAGGAATACAAGACACTAGGGGTATTCCAGCCATACGGCGAGCAGGCTGATATTTCCGACAGCTACGCGACGGCGAAGGCCTTCGATTTGAAATATACCGTCGAGACCAATATCGAGGAAGCCGTGAACGAGGTTGCGCTGGAGGTTGAGCATGGCCTGAAGAATATCGGCGTCCATAAGCATATGAGCATTCCCGGCAAAGGCAATGTGAAGGCAAGGGTGCGTATGGTGGTACAATATGCGCTGGCGTTCGAACAGAATTTGATCGTTGTCGGCACGGATCATGCTTCCGAGGCGATTACCGGCTTCTATACCAAGTGGGGCGACGGAGCAGTGGACATTACGCCGCTGAGTTCCCTGAACAAGCGTCAGGTTCGTATGCTCGCATCCTATTTGGGGGTTCCGCAATCGATTCTGGACAAAGCGCCTTCTGCCGGCCTTTGGGAAGGTCAAACAGACGAGAAAGAGCTCGGAATCAGCTACGAGGATAACAGCGATTATCTGGAAGGCAAGACGATCAATCCTGATGTTCAGCAGAAGCTCGAGAGCTATTACAATAAAACCGCGCACAAGCGCAATACGATTCCAGGCATCTAACATACGAATATCCAGCAAATAGCCTTCCGGAGAAATCCCCTCCGGAAGGCTATTTATTTAGCGAGGCACTAGGTTAGGTGTACATGATGTTGTAGGTCGGTTTGAGAACGCCGTTGGCATATTGCTTCATATCGACCAGTTCGAGTCTTAACCGGGGTTTGACACTGCCGAACAACGGAACGCCGTCACCAACCATGACCGGGTTGACCTTTAATACAAGCTGATCGATCAGTTGATGCTGAAGCAGGCTTCCTGCCAATTCCCCGCCGCCGCACAGCCAGAGCTTGCCGTCTGTCCGTTGTTTGAGATTATGGATGTAAGGGATGGCGTCCTCCTTGACTAACTCAACTTCATCATTGGATTCGAATTCTAATGACCGTGAGAATATATAATGCTTGAGTCCTTTGTAACCAGGCTCCCCCGGCTTAGCCCCCATCTTAAATCCAAACTCATACGTTTTACCGCCCATCAGCACAGCCTCAAACTCCTGAATTTCTGCCAAGAAGTCCGGAACATGCTCCCCATCGAATAAAAAGAGAGTCCGGTCGATTCTCCCATCCATCATGGCTTGATCTGCGATAAAATAGTCAAGCGAAACGGCAACGTGATAAATCAATGAGCCCATAGTAAGCTTCCCCCTCACATCATGCTATTTTTTACAGTCTATATGGATAAAATTTGGAACACAACAATTTTATTTAATTCATGTTGTTGTAACACCGTTGGTCTCGCGTTGAGGTGCATCGACTGATACAATAAGTAGGAGTGTATTTTTTTGGACAGGAAGACTGGATCCATGAAGGAGAGCAGACGATTGTGATCTACGGAATCGGACATGACGTGCTGGACATGAAGCGAATGGAGATGTTAATGACGGGCCCGCATGGAGAGAGGTTCATGCAGCGCGTGCTTACGCAGGGCGAGCAGGTCATTGCCGCCGGTAAGGGGGCGAAACGCACGGAGTTTGTTGCCGGGCGCTTTGCTGCCAAAGAGGCGATATCCAAAGCCTTTGGCTCCGGAATCGGGGGTGTGGTCGGGTTTCGTGACATCGAAGTGCTGCCGGGTGCTCTTGGCAGGCCTGAGGCACGTTTATCCCAGGAAGCCTGGGACCGCCTTGGAATGAAGGAGTCCGCCCATTATGCGATTCATTTGACGATATCGCATCAGGCCACGCTGGCTTCCGCTTTCGCCGTGGTTGAGAAGATAAAGTAAGGATAACGAAGGAGATTATTTATAGATGCATAACAAGGAACGCAAACAATACTTCAGCCACGAGCTGTTGGATTGGTATGACATCAACAAAAGGGATTTGCCATGGCGCAGGCATCGCGATCCCTACTATATATGGGTATCTGAAATTATGCTGCAGCAGACCCGGGTGGACACGGTAATTCCTTACTTCCACCGGTTTATCGAACGATTTCCAACGATTCAGTCGCTTGCGGATGCGCCGGAGGACGATGTATTGAAATGCTGGGAGGGCCTCGGCTATTATTCCCGGGCACGCAACCTTCAGGCTGCCGCCAGGCAGGTGACAGAGCAGTATGGGGGCGTTATGCCGAGCGGCAAAGAAGAAGTGTCGGGACTTAAAGGCATTGGCCCATATACCTCGGGTGCCATTCGCAGCATCGCATTTAACATTCCTGCCGCAGCAGTGGACGGTAACGTCATGCGTGTGCTGTCCCGCTATTTTTTGATTGAAGAAGATATTATGAAGGTGAAAACCCGGACCAAGATGGAGGATCTCGTGCTGACGCTGGTTCCGGACGGACGAGCATCGGATTTCACCCAGGCGCTGATGGAACTGGGGGCGTTGATCTGTACGCCGAAGTCCCCCAAATGCCTGGTATGCCCGGTGATGGAGCATTGTACAGCACGGTTTGAGGGTAAAGAGGAGTCCCTTCCTATTAAGACGAAGGCGAAGCCGCCGCGTCCAGAATTCCGCCTTACGGCCATTGTAGAGGGTACCGGCGTGCACGAAGGGAAGATTCTGATCCGTAAGCGTCCATCTACCGGTTTATTGGCAGGGATGTGGGAGCTGCCGCATGTGATAGTACCGACCGAGGGGAGCGGCGTACCGGCCGCGATGACCGAGGAGTCAACGATGAGCCGCTTGAGGGATGCCTTACTGGAAGAAGGGATTCCGGTTCTGCCGATCGGCCATGTGATGGACGCTGAGCATACCTTTAGCCATATTCAATGGAATATGGGCGTGTACCGCTGTAAGTGGCACGAGGTGCCGCCGGCAGCCCTGCAAGCAGCAGAGAGTGCAGCGGCTTATGAGACAGGGGAGGAGAACTTTCGCTGGATTCACGTTCATGACATGGAACGCTACGCATTTCCGAATGTGTTCATTCGGATTTTGAACTCGTACTTCTCATCTTAAAGCCGAAAATAACCTTCTATGGGAGGATATCATGAGAAAACGGCTTGTAAGGAGTAGTGGAACTTTGCATAGCTGGAAGAATGCGCTTCTTTACATTTTTGGCATCGGGGTCTCCAATCTCGGGAATTGGATCTATCTGGTGGCCATTAATTTGCTTGTGCTGCATATGACAGGTTCTCCTGCGGCAGTGGCTGGATTGTTTATCATCCGTCCGCTCGCAACCCTGTTTACCAACTCCTGGGCGGGCAGTATGATTGACCGGGCGAATAAGCGGAAGCTTATGATCACTACCGATGTGATCCGGGGGGCTTTGATTGCCCTTATTCCCTTCATGTCCTCGGTTTGGGCCATCTACTGTATCATGTTTCTGATTAACGTGGCAGGGGCTTTTTTCGGGCCGACGTCCATGACGTATATAACGAAGCTGATCCCGGCAGAGGAACGTAAGCGGTTCAATGCATGGTCCAGCTTTACGACATCCGGTGCTGTGCTGCTTGGACCTGCCATATCCGGTCTCCTGATCGCTTATACGGACATTCGGATCAGTATCTTCATCAATGCCTTATCTTTTTTTATCTGCGCGTTTGTCATTTACTTCCTTCCCGATGTGGATGGAGGGGAGAGCACAGGTAATGGACGGGAAGCCATCACAATGAAGACGCTGCTTCGGGACTGGGCTGCGGTTATCGATTTCGGGAAAGCGGCGAAATATTTTATGCTCGTATACCTATTGTTTCAATCCGCCATGCTGCTCGGCTTCGCGCTCGATTCCCAAGAGGCCACCTTCATTAAACAGGTGCTGCTCCTCGGCGACGAGGATTACGGATTGCTCGTCAGCGTAGCCGGAGCGGGATATCTGGCCGGCTCAGCGGCTGCGTCTCTAACTGTCAAATGGCTATCGCTGCGCTTCTTTATCGGGGCTGGTGTGCTTCTCTCGAGTGCCGGGTATATGATCTTCTATGCCGCATCGGGCCTTCTGACGGCCGTTATCGGTTTTATCATATTTGGTTTCTTCTCTTCATATGCGAATGCGGGATATACCACTTTTTTTCAAAATCAGGTACCTATTGATCTGATGGGGCGCTTTACGAGCGTGACCCGCATGCTGGAAGGGATGCTGCAGATTCTCTTAACGCTTCTGCTCGGTTTCACTGCCGATGCCTGGCCGCTGCAGGTCGTATGCCTGATCGGTGCAGGTGCAGCCGTGCTGATCTCGGTCATCCTGCTCGCAGTCATCTATACGCCGTCCAAGGTCCGCGATTATGAGTCTGGCCCTCCACCCGCGGTAAATAACACGTAACAGCACGATATCGATATAAAAAGGCTGCTTTCGCGGTAGACAGGGTCTACAGCTGAAAGCAGCCTTTTTTGATATGATATCGGTTTTTAGTTAAGCGATATTATTTCGCGTTATCGTAACGTTTGCCGACTTCTTCCCAGTTTACTACATTCCAGAATGCGGAAATGTAATCAGGGCGTTTGTTTTGATACTTCAGGTAGTAAGCATGCTCCCAAACGTCCAGGCCGAGGAGAGGAGTTTGACCTTCCATGATCGGGCTGTCTTGGTTTGGCGTGCTGGTTACTGCCAGTTTGCCGTCTTTAACAACGAGCCAAGCCCAGCCGCTGCCGAAACGGGTTGTAGCCGCTTTTGCGAAATCTTCTTTGAATTTATCGAAGCCGCCGAGCTCGCTGTTGATGGCATCAGCCAATGCGCCAGTCGGTTGTCCGCCGCCGTTTGGTCCGATAACTTCCCAGAACAGGGAGTGGTTAGCATGGCCGCCGCCGTTGTTGCGAACCGCTGTGCGGATGCTTTCCGGTACAGCGTCAAGGTTAGCGATCAGATCCTCAAGGGATTTGCCTTGAAGCTCAGGGGCGTTCTCAAGAGCAGCGTTCAAGTTGGTTACGTAGGTATTATGGTGGCGATCATGGTGGATCTCCATCGTTTGTGCGTCGATATGAGGCTCGAGCGCGTCGTTTGCGTAAGGAAGTGCTGGTAATTGAAATGCCATAGTAAAAACCTCCTGTAAATTTAGTTTTTGGTTATGATGAAAGGGTCTTCCTTCATCAGGAAGTCTTTATCATCCCGGAGAAACGTAATATGTAATCCGGCTACACTACATATATTAAACCGTTTTGGGTGATTAAATCAACTTTTATGTTTGAAAAGTCGACAGAGGGCTAATTTATTGCACGATGGAACGTTGTTTCAGCGCAATGAATATTAATGGAAAACTTTTCTTTGAAATTTGTCGTTATATATATAGTCTTGAACAAATCTATGATTAAACGTCGATATAGAAGGGATATGTCGAGGTAGAAAGGGGTCGGTACATAACATGAATAGTACAAAGCTCAGAATGACTGCCATTCTGATGGCTGCCATTCTGGCTGCGGCACCGCAAGTGGAAGCTGCAGCATCTAAGACGCAGCCATCGCAAATCACGAAGTCGACTGCGCAGAAGGGTGCGGCGCTCGCCTGGAGCGTCAAACTTGGCAACAACGTCACGGCAAAGCTTGACCATGCCGACGTATGGCAGCAAACCGGCACGAATGTGGCGGTGTTTACACTGACTTATAAAAACGGAGGGAAAAGCGCAGCGCGCCTGGTATCTTATTTTCCCAAGGTGGTGCTTCCCGGAGGCTCGGTGACGGCAGCCAATCCCATTTCCAAGGATCTTACCAAGAAGAAGGTAGAACCCGGGCAAAGCCTGAGTGTAACCTACTATGCGAAGACCGATAGCAGCTCCTTGTCCGGCATGAAGCTGGTGATGGACGTATGGAATCCGCAGGTCAAAGGATACCTGCAGCGTGTCGGAACGTACAGGATGCCGGCCAACTATTCAGCCGCCGTACCGTCCGGTTCGAGCTCCAAGCTGCAAATGGGCGGCAGTCCGTTTACCGTACAGGCGGAATCATTGGAGATCATCAAGTATGACGGCAAAGTCATCGCCAAAGTCGGGATGTATATGACGAACCATGGCGGAAAGGTATGGAATGACCGCGGGTTCGAACCGTATTTGGTGACGGCAGGCGGCAGTTCATTCCTTCTGCGTCATGAGGCAGGGGCCGAGGGTGTGCCTGTTCAGCCGAAAGAAAAGAAACTGGTTTATTACATAACGGAAGTTCCCTCCTATCTTAAAACGGCAGGTTTACGTTTCTTGTGGACCGAAAACGATGAAACGCTGAAGCTGTCGTTGCCAGTTGCATCCTTCAAGCTGCCTGCGGCAACAGCTCCAAAGTGGGATGTCGCGGCTGGCGCGGCCAAGAAGTTGACCATCAAGGGCATTCCGGTCGATGCCAGAATCCGCCAGGCTTCGCTGCGCGCCGCCGGGGGACAGGGCATATGGAGTATCGAGATGGCCTTCAAGAACAAAGGGAAAAAATCGGTGGAGGTACCGGCATACGAGTATGCGATTAAAGCATCCGAAGGTTCCTACCATCCTTACACACCGGATAACAAGGCGGGTTTGACACTGCGTCCGGGTGAAGAGAAAACGATGGTGATGGAAATAACGCTTCCGCTTGATCTTAAGCAGGACCGGTTAAAGCTGCAAATGATCGGGGCATCCGGCCCGGTCAGCTCATCCAAACCGCCGGCGAGCTCGGGTGAGCCGGGCGGTGAGTCGACCGTCGAGGTCCAGGAGTCATTGACCCTGCCGATTGCATATTTTGCCATCCCTTACCAAACGGAACGCAAATCATCGATCGGCGTGGAGTACGACGCGCAGACGGCCAAAGGATTTGCATACACCCTGGAATCCATGCAGCGTCTGCCATGGCAGGATCAGGATCTGATCGTTGCGAAGCTGCGTCTGCGGAATACCCAGGAATCCAAATCGCTGCCGCTGCCTGAACTTAAAGTAAACGTCACAGCGGACGAAAAAACGACGCTGGCCGGTTCGGAGGTTATTGCGGAGGAGCAGGGTTCCCTGATTCCCCCGGGGTCATCAACCGAGGTATATGTCATGGCGCGAATCCCTTATACCAAGGATATCCGTTCGCTCCGCTTCGAGCTGTTTACGCAGCAGGATACGGCCAAAACGTCGTTCCTTACCATGACCACGTCCGGCATGACGCAGTCGATCAGCACCTTGGAGAAAGGGAAGCCGTATACGGTTACCGCGATTGGCAAGCGCGCAGAGGCGCAGGAACGGCGGACGGTCATCTATGAAGGCGTGGACTCGGACATTGTCTATTCCGAGTTCTTGCTGACCAGCAATGAACAGCGCCGCGTTCAAGCAGCAGTGCTGAAGGGGTATTTCCAAAGCACGGATGGCAAGATCTATGAAGCGGAAACCATTCAGCCGGAAGCCTCGCTCCAGCCGGGGTCCAAGCAGTCGATCGTCTTTTGGGCCAGAGTGCCGAAGGGGGCTGCAAGCGAACTGGGGCTTGCTCTGGGTACGGCAATGACCGGAGGCAAGCTTGCGGAGACGGGGAAAGACGCTACCGGTGTCATGGGCATGAAAAAATTGATGCTGAATCCGATCAGACCTGCCGTAAGCTCCGGACTGACGAACCTCGATTGGTATCCTTACCATGTTTCGGTTACGAAAGCGGTAGGACATCTGCAGGAGGGCAGTTCTTCCATTCCGCTGAATATCACGTTTGATGTAAAACGCAGCGAGAGCATCGTTGCGGCGGACTCCGGCCACAAGCTGATTTTGATCATCAAAGACAGCCTCGGACAGACACAGGAGCGTACGCTCACGCCTGGTACCGATATCCAGGTGCCGGGCACCCGGTCGGTGTCGATGGATCTGTCCGATGAGCAATACAAAAAACTTCGCGGCGGTTGGTTTAACTTAACCCTGGTGGACGAATTCCAGAATGAGCGGATCACGCTGGGCAGCCAAAGCTTCAATCTGATATTCACGCCTACTGCAGTTTCTGACGAGGAGAGTTAAATTAAGAACCGGAAAGGAATAGCGAACATGTTGCGTTTGGAAAATGTATCGCACAGCTTTAAGAACGGTAACGAAGTGTTAAAGGTGCTCCATAATATCCAGTTCGAAGTCCAGAAGGGAGAGATGATTGCCCTGCTGGGCAGTTCAGGGTCGGGCAAGTCCACGCTGCTCAACTTAATGGCAGGACTGATGAAGCCGACGGAAGGCCATATTTATATTGCCGATCAGGATATTGTCAAGTATGGGGAAAACAAGCTTGCTGTCTTTCGGCGCAAGCATATCGGATTTATTTTTCAGGCCTATGAGCTGATTCCGACGCTCACGGTTCGGGAGAACGTGGAGCTTCCCCTGGTCTTTCAATCCGTTTCTCCGTCCAAGCGCCGCAAGAAAGCGATGGAGCTGCTGGAGATGACGGGGATCGGCGATAAGGCTTCATTGTACCCGTCCCAGCTGTCAGGCGGACAGCAGCAGCGCGTCAGTATTGCGCGCTCGTTGATTACCGAGCCTTCCGTTATTTTTGCGGACGAGCCGACGGGTAACCTGGACACCAAGACGGAAGAGGAAATTATCCGAATCATGATGGCGCTGAACGAGTCCATGAAAACGACGTTTGTCATCGTTACCCATGAGATGGAAGTCGCTGCTCAAATGAAAAAAACGATTATGCTCCGTGACGGTTATTTGGTTCAGCCGGAGGACTATACAACGCCAACAGCAGGTCAACGGGGGCCAAACGCCCCCTCGTCCCTGTCTGGGGTCCCGGTTCATGCGGAGGAGGCAGGTGAGGTCAGCTGATAATTTTAGACAACATACGGCTGGCATGGGGACAGATCAAACGCCGTAAAGTGGTGACAGCCCTGTGCATGACCGGTATTTCGATTGGATGCGCGGCTATTATCGTAGCGATCAGCATTGGCAACGGCGCCCAGAATTATTTGGAGACGGAAATTATAGGCGGCATGAAGCTTGACGAAATTACGGTGACTCCGCAGGGCTCAAGCGGGCAAGGGGAAGGAAGCGGCCCCGCGGTCGGAGCTGACCGGGGATTGCTTACGGATGATAAGGTTCAGGTGATTCAAGGCTTTGATCATGTCAAATCCGTTATAGCCACCAAACAGCTCGGATATTTTAGAGCCATTTCGTCCGACAACCTGATCAACGACGGCTTCAACGTTGTGGCCGTGGACCTGTCGAAGCTCAAAGAGCAGGGTAACAGGTTCAAGGAAGGCGGCCCGCTTGATCAGATCGGTGCTATGGTGCTCAATTACGGAGCAACAACCGGATGGAAGGATGCAGAGACGAGCGAAAGATTGATGAATATGATCAATACCGATCCCAACAATCCGAAGATATGGGAAGAATATCAGATGTACGAGAGCACCGTATCGGAAATGAACGGTAAAAATATTCAGCTGGAGCAGATGGACGGTGACAAGAAACAGCTTAGCCCGCAGCTTTATGTTGGAGGCGTTCTGGACGTGCCTACGGGGAGAGATGCCCAGTTTGCGATCTACGATCGTCAGGCCTATATTTCCTTTGATACGGCGGAATGGCTAACAAACCATTTGAAACTGCAAAATGGGACAGCTTCGAAACAGCGGGTATACGATAGTCTAACCGTCAAAGTGGATGATCTGCAGCATATTAAACCACTCGAGGATCTGATCTCAAAGCTTGCGCTTAATGCGAGCGACAATCTGGCCATGCGTGATCAGGTCGCTTCCCAATTGGATACATTCAAAGCGATCGCTCTCGGCATCGGCGTATTTATCCTGTTATTAGCCTCGATATCGATCATCGTAGCGATGACGATGTCTACGCATCAGCGCCGCAGACAAATCGGCATCATGAAGGTTCTGGGGGCGAATATGCCGCAAATCCGCAACATGTTCATTGTAGAAGCCAGCCTGCTCGGTTTGCTTGGCGGATTGCTTGGCATCGTATTCGCATTTTTGATCATTAAGGGACTAAATTCATTCATTATGGCTTCGGCGGGCATGTCTGGGCTGCAAATTGCGGTTACGCTGGAGACGCTGCCGATCGGCATTGCATTCGCCGTGATGACCGGAATCTTCTCGGGGATCTATCCCGCGATCAGTGCAGCAAGAACGAACGCACTTCTGGCCATCAAGCGGGATTAGGATAATGAGTTTCGGAAAGGAAGCTAAATCGGTATGATAAAAAAAATCATAAAATGGACGGTTATCGTTGCCGTGCTGGGCTTGGTGGGATATTGGGGATATGGACAGGTGAAACCGAAAGAACCCGAGATTCCCATGATGGAAGAGCCGCAGGTCATCTCATTTCCCGTAACCGAGGAAAGCATCGTCTCGACCGTGCAGGTCAAGGGAACGTCCGAATACGGGCGGGAGACCAATGTGTACGCACCTTTTGAAGCGAAAGTGGAGTCTTGGAACGTAGAGAACGGCCAGCAGATCAAGAAAGGCGATGCGCTTTTTAAATTGGAGCAGACGGCCATTCGCCAGCAGCTTCAGCAGAAGGAAGCCGAGCTGCAGAAGCGGAAGCTGGAGCAGGAGCTGAAGGAGTTCACGTTAAATCAGGACCTCGATAACGCCCCGGCGTTAGGAACGGAGGCCGAGCGCCTTAAAATGCTGGCAGACCAGGAAAATGCGCGGCTGAGCAGTCAGCTGGACGAGGTTACCAACGATATTGAGCGCCAGACGCTGGCCGACTTGAATGACAGGCTGAAGAAAGCTACATACCTATCGCCTGCAACAGGCCTGTTTCTGTTTGATCCGACGCAGCAGCGGCCGCAATCGGTGACGGCGAACCAGTATATCGGCAAAATCGTCGACCTGGATTCTCTACGATTAGTGGCATATGTCGGGGAAAACGATATATTCAGCATTAAGCAGGACATGGCGGTTGAAGTAAAGCTGCCGTCCATCAAGGATCTAAAGCTGAAGGGAAAGGTGCTGGAAGTGGCCAAATTTGCCGAGACGACGGCTCAGGAGAAGCAAACCTCCCAGACACCGCAGTTTAAGGTGATCATCTCGCTGCCGAAGGAAGAGCGTTTGATCGGTGGGCTGACGTTAAACGGAGACATTGTAACCAAACGAAAAGATAAGGCGGTTGTGGTTCCTAAACTTGCCGTTATGACGGACGGAGGCACCTCCTATGTCATGGTGGACAAGGGAGGCGGCCAGATTGAACGGCAGGATATCGAGACCGGCTTGCAGACGTTGGATAAAGTCGAGGTTGTGTCCGGACTGAAAGTGGGCGACACCGTCGTTCTCCAGTAAATATGATGAACGAAAACACAGCGTTGCTCAATGGCACTTAGCCTAGAGAACGCTGTTGTTTTTTTTACTTGCCTATATCAACGGTAGGACTGGGAAAGTCCGGTTATTTATTAAAATATAGATCTCAATCAGAAAGAAAAAAATTAGGAAATAATGGGTGTGATTTTAACAGTGAGCTAATGGTTTAACAGCAGGAAACAAACCTGTCATTCAACAAAAATATGGAATATTATCCAGCTAAAAAGATGAAAACGCTTCATATAAAGCGCTTTCAGAAGAAAACTCGTGAATTTACGAGAAAGATGTGGTTTAATGGACAAGGAAAGAGGATTTTCGGGTTTTTTGTAGTAACATAAATGTCAGGTTTGCGTTAACGGAATACTAGATTTTTGTAAACCGGGTAAACCGCATCATGCTAACGAAAAGGGAGATTTTGAAATGCATGTTCGTTCCTTTCAGTTGAGTGACTGTAACCCCGTAACCGAGCTTCTGCAGATTGCTTTATCGGAAGAATGCTACGAAAACACGATGGAGCCCTTCTCCAGGCAGCTCGCTTGGGACTCCGATCTGATTATGGTGGCTGAAGAAAACGGTGAAATCGTTGGTGCCTTAATTGGTACGATCGAACGCAATCATGGTTGTTATTACCGCATTGCCATTCATCCCGACTATCGCAGAAAAGGGATTGGCAAAGCATTGATTTCGGCAATGGAACAGCGTTTTCAATCACGTAAAGTCAGTCGGATCATGGTAGCCGGAGACGAGCACAACGCCGCAGCCATGCCATTTTATGAAGCCATGGGATACGGTGCCAGCCAAATCCTGCGGTCGTTCCAGAAGCTCAGTATCCTTGGTCAATAGTAGTCGTGACGAGAGCGGTACATACGAGCGGGCGCAAACGGCGGCCTTAAGCTTCGACAGAGATAAGAAACGACATTTTTTCGATATGAAGCATATCTTTCAGCCGTTGCAAATGGGTGGGAGATATGCTTTTCTATTAATGTACCTTTTTTGAAGGTGCCGCCTTTGGTACCCGAAGGCGAAATCGAAGTAAAGTAGGTGTAGCATGGGACAAGTGATTTCTCCGGATTCAACTGAGCATGGCGAGAACAACGGACCTCAGAATCAACCTGGCAAGAAGAACGGCTGGGCTGCCGAGCTTTGGGATTGGGTAAAGACGATTGCGATTGCATTTGTTATTATGGTGCTTCTAAATATGTTTGTGTTCAACCTTTCTATGGTTAAAGGTGAATCTATGCAGCCGACACTGGTAGCATCGGAGCGGCTGTTTATTAATAAAGTGGTATATCGCTTTGCCGAACCGAGCCATGGCGATGTCATTGTGCTTAAGGACCCGAGTGATGGCCCGGATAAGAAGGAATTTCTTGTAAAGCGTGTCGTCGGCGTACCTGGGGACACCATTGAGGTAAAGGACCAGAAGCTGTACGTTAACGGAGTTGCACAGCAGGAAGGATATACCGATGTCCCGATCGAGGACCCGGGCTTTGAGCCCATAACCCTGGAAGAGGGCCGCTACTTCGTTATGGGAGATAACCGTCATCTTGGAAAGAGCAAGGACAGCCGCATGTTCGGCAGCGTGAAGGAAAGCGACATCGTGGGCAGGGCTGAATTCATTTTCTGGCCGTTGTCCGAGATCAAAAAGCTGTAGCTGAAAAGACAGAACATCATCCCAGGAAAGGAGGCGCTGGAGAATGACCTACACACTCGGCTCGTATGCTCCTCCGCCTTCGGTATGGGAGGAGCTCAAGCAGGAGCTTAAAGCCGTTGCACCGGAGCTTGGCATTGATGATATCGGCTTTGCTTCGGCGGAGCCGTTCGAATCCTTGAAGGGAATATTGCAAAACCATCGGGATAAAGGGTATGAGTCGGGCTTTGAGGAGTCGGATCTGGATAAGCGGGTTACTCCGGCCCTTCCCGGTACGAAGCCGAAGTCCCTGATTGCCATTGCCATAACGTACCACTCCAAGATGGAGAACCCGCCCAAATCGGAGCCTGGCAAGTACAGGGGGATTATGGCGCGGTCTGCATGGGGAAGGGATTATCATCAGGTGCTCCGGGAGGCCATGAGCCGCCTGGAGGAATACATTAAAGAACGCGTGCCGGATGCGAAGCTTGAAAGCATGGTGGATACGGGCGCGCTTGTTGACCGGGCGGTTTCGCAGCGAGCCGGGATTGGCTTTAGCGCTAAGAACTGCGCGATCATCTCTCCGAAGTTCGGTTCCTGGATATTCCTCGGCGAAATGGTGACCAATATTCCGTTTCCGCCGGATACGCCGGTAACCGAGGACTGCGGGGAGTGCACCAAGTGCATTGACGCCTGCCCAACCGGCGCGCTTGTCGGTCCCGGGCAGCTGAATGCCCAGCGCTGCGTTTCTTTTCTAACCCAGACCAAAGGGTTTCTGGACGAAGAAGCCATGCGCAAGATCGGTAACCGCCTGTACGGCTGTGATACCTGTCAAATTGTTTGTCCGAAGAACCGGGGCAAGAATTGGACTCATCAAGAGGACTTTAAGCCCGATCCTGAAAAAGCCAAGCCGCTGCTCCTGCCCATCCTGGATATGACCAACCGGGAATTCAAGGAGGCATTTGGAGATACTTCGGCCGCTTGGCGCGGCCGAAAGCCGATACAGCGCAATGCTGTCATCGCGCTTGGCAACTTTAAAGATATTTCAGCCGTACCGAAGCTGAGCGAGGTACTGCTGAAAGACCCGCGCCCGGAGCTGCGGGGAACCGCTGCATGGGCTCTGGGCCGTATTGGAGGCGAAGAAGCGTTGAACAACTTAGAGAAAAGCATGAAATCAGAAGGGGATTCCCAAGTACGAGATATGCTGCAGCAAGCCTTGAATAAACTGAATAAACCGACTGAGAAAGAAGCGCCTGCCGGAGCTGCGGCTGATGCTTCAAGCGCTGGCACTCCTGCTGCGGGCTCCTCTAATGGGGACAAGCCGGAACAGGAAAGTCCTGTAATTCAGGGAGTTGAGCCGATGGCCATCCCTGAAGGAGGACCGGAAATGCTGTATTACGATGAACTTCAATCTCCGATTGGACCGCTGACGGTCTGCGCAACGGAGAAGGGATTATGTCTTATTGAATTTGGCAGCTTCTACGTGAAGGAGGCGGTCATTCAGCAGTGGTCACGGACCTGGGCCGGTAACGGCGGCTACCAGCGTGACGAGGCAAGATTAGCTCCTGCGATCACGCAGTTGAAGCAGTATTTTGCAGGGGAGTTAAAGGCGTTTGACGTACAGCTGGACATGCGCGGAACCTCATTCCAATTGCAGGTATGGGAAGCGCTGAAGTCCATTCCGTATGGAACGGTTTGTTCCTATAAGGATGTGGCCGAATCCATTGGGCGTCCTAAAGCGGTCCGTGCCGTAGGCGGAGCGAACAACAAGAACCCGGTACCGATCATCGTGCCATGTCATCGTGTGGTAGGTGCTGACGGAGCTCTCATCGGATATGCCGGCGGGCCGGAGATCAAACGCACTCTGTTAACGATTGAAGGAGCTATGCCAGGCCGAAAAGGGTCGTAATGGATACAATATGCATGACTAGGACCGCTTGCTGCGATGGATCCGTTATTTTCATTTGCTGTGGCGAAAAGGACATGCTATGATAGGTTCGTATATGCGCCATTAAATGGTAAATATTAGTATAATAGAAGGTGGTCAAGTGATGGATATAGTCATTCCGATTATTACATTGATCGTGGGTCTGGTTGGCGGATTTTTCATCGGCGTATTCTATCTCCGCAAGCAATTGGAGAAGATGCAGAACGATCCGCAAATGCTGCAGAAGATGGCAAAACAAATGGGCTATAACATGAACAGCAAGCAAATGCAGCGCGCACAGCAAATGATGAAAAATCAGCCTATGCCAGGTAAAGGGCAAGGACGTAAACGCAAATCATAATGAAAAAAAAAGCCCGCTCCCGTCTAAATGGAATGACGGAGGGGCATTTCTATTTAAAAAGGCCGCTAACAGCGGTTATAAGTCAACCGTTTGCTTTTTCTATGGAACGAAAAAGGGGGATGTACTGTGGCGGGTGTAAAGGATTATGTGAACAATAAAGTAGGCGATAACCGGGAGCAGATCGAGTACCATGTAGAGCAAATATTAAAACTGATCGGTGAAGATCCCAAGCGTGAGGGACTCCTTGAGACACCGGCCCGTGTGACGCGGATGTATGAGGAGATCTTTGCGGGGTACGAAGTGGATCCCAAGGATGTTCTCGGGGTTACCTTTGACGAGAATCATGAGGAACTGGTTATCGTGAAGGATATCGTATATTACAGCCAGTGCGAGCATCATATGGCGCCGTTCTTTGGCAAAGTCCATATCGGTTATGTCCCTAGCGGCAAAATCGCCGGCTTGAGCAAGCTGGCGCGTCTGGTAGAGGCGGTTACCCGCCGTCTTCAGGTGCAGGAGCGCATTACCTCGCAAATCGCTGACATCATGGTGGAGGCGCTGCAGCCAAACGGCGTGATGGTCGTTGTGGAAGGCGAGCATCTGTGCATGTGCGCGCGTGGTGTGAAGAAGCCGGGCAGCAAAACGGTCACGTCAGCTGTACGCGGTTCCTTCCAGACTGATTCTGCACAGCGTTCAGAATTTCTGTCTTTGATTAAAGACTAAGCAGGATCCAGACTATTGAAAAAGGCTTCGCCCACGGAGGCGAAGCCTTTTTTTGTACTTAATAACGAAAGCGAGCTCATATGATGATCGAAACAAGGCAAGGGTTCCTCAAGAAGCGCCATCTACTTGTTTCATATACTGCACATATTGGATGAGTGCGTGTTTTTGCTCCTCGATATCCCGAATGCGACGGGACATCTCCATGAAGAAGGTTTCAATCTGATTGCGCAGCACATTGGCGGATTGTCCCTTCCAATCCTGCAGACGGGCGTACATGACCCGTGCCTCCTGTTCATCGGCCCGAATGGCTGCCAGCAGTCCTGACAGCTCGCGTTCGGCTTGAAGCAAATCATCCAGCTCCAGCAGAATCTCTCGACTCATCTCCATCCCTCCCGGTAGTTTTCGTATTGATGTTTACCCGCTGTTGTCTGTCCGTTCAAATAAATCCGCTTTGAATTTAATATACTGAACGATGTCGGTGGTATGCTGCAGATGCCATTGACTCATCGACATGATAGATGTATCCAGCTGCTGGACAATCGGCTGCAGACGTCTGCTGTGGCTGGAGAACATGTATTTGGAGAGACGCTGCCGGATTCCTTGGATTTCGGCATCACTTTGATGGGCGTGTGCTCTCCATTTCTCGGCAACGCTTCGCAGCTCGGCAGGGGTTACCTGGATGGTACCGGAGGAGCCTCCGACGGAGCCGCCCAGGGCTCCCAGCGAGCCGCCCAAACCTAAGCCCAAATTGCTCAGCGGTCCGCCAAGACCAAACAAGAGATTGCTGTGGGCAGGGATTCTGGGCGAATCCACGGCTTTATCGGTAGCACCGTCATAAAGACGGTTCGAAATGTAGCCATCCTCGAATCGATAGCGGTCAAGCTGATGATAATTGGGGCCGCCCAGTGTATTATCAATTTTTTCTTTTATGCTGAGACCGTCATTGGCGTCTTTATAACTGGAGTCTATGTAATAGGTAGAACCGACGTGGCCATCGAAGCCGCCGAGCGCGCCGCTGGCAATAATGTCGCCGGGATGGGCGAAATTAATGATTTGTGAATCGTATTCCCCGTTCTCTGCCTTTCTTCTGGCTTCAGGGGAGAGGCTTCCGATGACCGACGGAGCACTGAAGGTGACGGCCGACATGCCCGTATAGGCGGCAGCATATTGTGCGTTGGCTCCCCCTAGGGAGTGACCCGTGAGGGTGAAATCAACACCCTTGTATTTCTCCTTCATTTCCAGCGCATAATCCTCGGCTTGATACAACTGGTTGGTTCCCATTATATCCGTTTTTTTATCGATCTGCCGCGATTGTTCACCGAACCAATCCGTGACATCGTTAATCCCCGTGGCTTCTTTGACTTTGTCTACTTGGTCCGCCCAAGGTGGCCGGAATTCCGGGATTTTTCTTTTGATCTCTTCAATACCAATGTCCGCATCGGCCAAATAATCGGGCAGTGCATGGGATAAGTCTTTGCCTGCCTCGGTGCCCCGGTAAGCGATAACGGCCTGATTCGTTTCCTTGTTGTAAAAAGTTACCGCATCAAAACCTGATATGCTGTTGCTCTTATAGTCCTCAAGGACCTCCCACCCAGGCAAGTCCTCAACGGTATCTTCTTTTTTCAGATCGAGATAAGCCGCTTCTGACATCAATCGGTACGTCTCGTCATCCACTTGCGGTGAACTCAAATATACTCCCTCCTTAACATGACCCAGCAGGATCAGAACCTTTAGTTACAGCCAAAAGGCAGCATAACCCATCACTCGCCCTTAATCGCTTTTCTGAGCTCCGGGTTCATTACGAAATTGGATGTCTCGCCTGTGTTGAAATCAACGGATATTTTAAAGGTTTGTTCCGGATGATCTACTACAAACCCCTCAAGGTTGACCTTGTCCGCTACGATCGAAGGCATCATCTCTTCTTTGGTAATCTCGACATCCAAGTTGTATTTCTCTTTAAAATGCTCAACGGCTGTGGTTTTAGCCTTCGTTATGACTTCATCCGAGCTGTCGTCTGTATTGGCTTGGTTATTGTTCACTGGCTGGCATCCTCCAACAATTAAAATGATAAGCACAAAAGCAAAAATGAAAACACGTGATTTGAACCTACTGTTCACACTGACCCATCCCTTCAGTGGTGATGTTCTGCTCTTACAGGCAAGCTGAATCTTGCAGTACTGGTTTGGAGCGCATCGTTTCTCTTCGTTTCGCCTTAGGCAATGTAGAAGCGGCACATCGACCTTACTGTCATATCATAATCCAGCATATGGTAGTGTTCAACCGATTAAATAACCAGATATGTGGTAAAAAAGACCTAACAATAGGCTCGGTTACTCCGGAGCTTGAATAATCTTGTCCAATTCTGGACTCATGACCAAGCGCCGGTTTCAAGCAAGCGTACCCCCTGAATAAGGATAAACCCTCCTTAAGCTCCATCATGAAGTAAGGAGGGCTATAGACATCATACCCAATATTATCCAATGTGAAGCAACCCAGCAAGGCTTTGATTTAAAAAGGCTTCCATTTCAGCTCACTGGCATGCTTGAAACGCTCCGCAACCGCTGGCCAGTAGACCACGTTCCACCAATCCTTGATGTAATCCTTGCGTTTACTTTGATGTTTGAGGTAGTAGGCGTGCTCCCATACATCCAGTGCCAGAAGAGGTACGACGTCCCACTGGGAGAGATTCTGATGCTTCTCGGCCTGCAGAATTTCCAGTCGATGGCTGCGCGGATTCCAGACGAGGATCGCCCATCCGCCGCCTTCCACTTTGTCTGCCGCTTCGGAGAAGTGCCTTTTAAAGCGATCGAAACTTCCGAAATCCTTCTTGATCTGCTGGGCAAGCTCCCCGCCCGGTTCACCACCGCCCTGCGGGTTCATAATGTCCCAGAAGATCGTGTGCAAATAGTGGCCAGCACCGTGAAAAGCCAACTCGCGTTCCCAATGCTTCACCAGCTCGAAATCGCCGCTTTTTCTGGCCGCCTCCAGTTTTTTCTCCGCTTTGTTTAAACCGTCGACGTAGCTTTGGTGATGGATATCGTGATGAATCCGCATGGTTTTCTCGTCGATATGAGGCTCCAGCGCATTATATGCGTAAGGGAGCGGAGGAAGGCGATGCCCGCCAATCGGTACGGGCTTGCCGCTGTCTCCCATGCCTTGAATGGACAGATCAGCCTCAGAGCGAGATGGCGGTGGGGAAGAGGCCTCGTGAAGCGTCATGGATTGCACCGGCATCTCCACATCCATAAATCTCTCCAGCGCTCCAGCGGAGTTGAGCGTCTCCAGCGCGTTCAGGAAGTATTCGGATTCCCGAATCACATGGTGCAGGACCGTGCTGGCGAGCGGCACTTTCCGAACAGCCTCACTATGTTCCTTCAATCCATGCAGTTGGCGAATGAACTCTCTGGATTGCTCGCAGGAAGCGCGCAGCAGCTGTTCGACCTGGGCCAGCACCTGCGGCGAAGGAGGCCCCTCATAACGAAGAATGTGGCGCAGAAGTTCGTCTGCTGCTTTTTCCGTGTCGGAGAATACCACGGCCCATTGATCCAGCATTTTGACATAGTCCGGCTCCAGATCCGGCACAACGGCTTTGATGAGCCCGGTATGCTTCCTCTCCTGATGCTTCCAATATCGAATCTCTTCGAGTAATCGTACCGGGAGCTTCGCTCCGTAAATAAATAACATGTCCGTTCCCTCCAGTATCAGGTTCACTAAACACACTATATTCACGTGGCAGCCTGTATTATGAGGGAGGAAATAAAAATACCCCCGCCGCAACAAAGCAGCAGGGGGAAGTGGATCGTATGATCAATAAAGCATCAGGATTCATTAGGAGTTTCGAGTTTTCCTAGAAAGGTGGATACTCTGCGCAGATATTCTTTAGGGTGCTCACGGAAGATAAGCTCATGATGCGCATCCTCTACAATCCAGGAATCCGAATCCGTATGGGTTTGATTGGAGGCAATCTTCTCGGCAATCGGGTAAGGTGCCTTGTCGTCTTTCGTTCCGTGGATGAACAAGATCGGGAACGGATAATCGTGCTTCTTCACCTCATTGTACGGGATCTGATCCAGGCTAGTGCCATTGAGCACCGGGAAGAGCAGCTCCAGAATCTCCAGGGACGGATGACGAGGAAGATTGATCTGGTTGTGAATGTTGTGGTAAAGCGTGTCCGGCTCCAATAAAAAAGCGCTGTCCAGAATCATGGCATCTACGTCCTTGGTCTCAAGCCCTGCCTGCAGAGCTGTACCGGCACCCATGGAGAAGCCCCAGACGACGATTTGCTTCGCGCCTCGCTGCTTCACATGCTCAATGGCCCCGAGAAGCTGGCGTTTCTCCTCCTTGCCTCCGGTTGCCACTTCCTTGCTGGTCTGCGAGGCAAAACCGTAATCAAACATCAGCACATTAAAATTCATGTTGTGCGCGTAATGGGCGATATCGTACATCGGTACCCAGGTTTCCTCCCGATTGGCGCCGTATCCATGGCTGAGCACGATGGTTTTGGAAGAGTTCTCGGCCGGGATATACCATCCATTTATATTTCGTTTGCCATCAATGGAGTGGAACGTGACATTCTCGTAATTCATATCTTTAGCAAGCTTGGGATTGGAGTAGAGCGGAGCAACCGTCGGATTCGACAATACCCAAGCAATATAGGCATGAAGCGCAATAAAACAGAAAACAAGGAAAAAAACGACAGATAATAACAGCGCTAATATAATATGCTTTAAACGAACCAAGCCCGTCGACAGCTCGGCCGGCGTGTCATTTAATTGGGAGAGTGGGGCATTACTACCAGTCGTTGTGCTCATAAGTGGCCCCTCCTTACCATATAGTCTGGATATGTTTCGTTAACATGAAAGAGTTGAGTTGAAATTATAATAATGGTATGCCTGTATGCCTATAAAGTCAATGCAAATCCATAGATTGTAAGACAACTGTAAAGTCCCTGTCTCCATGGTTTACTTTTGAGAAGAATTCTCATATAATTCTTGTAACCAGGTTTCATAGAATGAAACAGGAGAGGAGCTGGTCGGGATGGAAGACCGTAAATTGACGGTGCGTGCTGTAGAGCGGGCGCTTGATATATTGATGTGTTTTACGAAAGACAGTGAACTTGCCCTCACGGAGATTTCTACCCTTATCGGATTACATAAAAGTACCGTTCATCGGCTGCTAACAACGCTGGAAGACAAAGGATTCGTTGTGCGTAACAAAGAGACGGAGAAGTATCGGCTCGGCTTGAAGATATGGGAACTGTCCATGCATCTGTCTCAGAGCGACGACCCGGCGATTCGCCTTCTGCCCGCGATGGAGGCCTTGCGGGATCGGCTTGGTGAAACGGTGAGCTTGTATTTGAGAGACGGTTCGGATCGTCTTCGGATTCAAGCGGTTCAGAGCAACCAGGGCATTCGGCGGGTCGCCCAGGTCGGAGTGCGACTGCCGTTGTCGGTTGGCGCTTCCAGCAAGGTACTGGTGGCCTTTGCGCCACCAGCCGATCAGGAGGAGCTGCTGAATGCGCCGGATTGGCCGGAATCTGTCGACCGGATCGTTTACCGGCAGCAGCTGGCCGAAATACTGGAGAAGGGATACGCGATCAGCATCGAAGAGCGCGAGCCTGGAGCCGCTGCGGTATCGGTACCCATCTTTGACCGGAATGGTCAAGTGGCGGCAGCACTGTCGATGTCAGGGCCCGTCACCCGCCTGTCTGCGAAAACGCTTCGCGAACATGCGCCAATCCTGATGGAGGCGGCACGGGAAATGGGAATGATGATTTAATTCATTCTATTGCGAGAGTGCGGACAGCATCACTATAAGTTATTGAATGACCGGGCGGCTCCATGTGATACAGCTGCCCGGTCATTTTTTATGCGGGGATGCCCGTTTGAAAACGAGAAAAAAGACCGTGCCCTTGATCTTGGTGATCGTAGGAACGGTCCTTTTGCCGTGACGGCTTCGCTCTGTATCAGGCAAGGCCAGCTTAAGTCAGCTTCGTGTTCTTTTCCTTCATTTTCTGATTAAGGATCTCTTGAAAGGTGAGGGCTTTATCCATCGTTCCGCCCTTCTTAGGCGCTGCCACCGGCTGCGGCCGTTGGTATTGATATTGGAACGAAGATAACGTATGTATTTTGATCATAGGTACTTTCCTCCTGGGCATGGATTTCCGAAAATGTTGTTTACCAATTAACCTTCTTGGCATCGCCCGAAACGGAAAATTCAATATTCAGGAAAGAAGTACCGGAAAATAACAAAATCCCCATCATCCATAAGCGGGTGATGGGGATTTGTTCCTAAGGCTAAAGCGCCTATAGGGTGTGTCTTATTGGTTCGATGCGATCATTTGACGCAGTACCGTTTGGAGGATACCTCCATTGTGGTAGTAGTCCACGTCCACCATGCTGTCGAGGCGGGCGATAGCTTGGAACTCGAATTGGGTTCCGTCTTCACGCGTAACGACAACGGTCAATTCCTGGCCAGGCTTCACATCGTTGCTGAGGCCCAGAATATCGAATGTTTCGCGGCCGTTCAGACCAAGGCTCTTCCAGCCGTGACCTTCCTGGAACTGGAGCGGAAGAACGCCCATGCCCACAAGGTTGGAGCGGTGAATACGCTCGAAGCTTTCAGCCAGCACGGCTTTGACGCCGAGGAGATACGTACCTTTTGCCGCCCAGTCACGGGAGCTTCCTGTACCGTATTCTTTACCGGCGATAACGACGAGGTTCTGTCCGCCTGCTTGATAATTCATCGAAGCATCATAGATGGACATTACTTCTTCCGTTGGCAGGTAAGTCGTAACGCCGCCTTCCGTACCTGGAGCTACCTGGTTACGGATCCGGATGTTAGCGAAGGTACCGCGCATCATGACTTCGTGGTTACCACGGCGGGAGCCGTAGGAGTTGAAGTCTTTGCGTTCCACGTTGCGGTCGCTCAAGTATTTACCGGCCGGGCTGTTCACTGCAATGTTACCCGCTGGGGAGATATGGTCCGTTGTAACGGAATCGCCCAAGAGAGCCAGCACGCGTGCTTCCTTGATGTCCTGGATGTCGTTCAGGCCGTTGCCCAGGCCTTCAAAGAATGGCGGGTTCTGGATGTAAGTGGATTGATCGTCCCACTCGTACAGCTCGCCTTCAGGAACAGGAATCTTGTTCCAACGCTCATTGGCGGTAAACACATTCTCGTATTTCTCACGGAAAGCGTCAGGGCTAACGGCTTGACCGATCGCTTCACGGATTTCCGCACTCGTTGGCCAGATGTCTTTCAGATAGACAGGCTCATTGTTCGGATCGTAGCCGATCGGTTCGTTCTGCAGGTCGATGTTCACTGTGCCTGCCAGAGCGTAAGCAACAACCAATGGCGGCGAAGCCAGGTAGTTGGCTTTGACTTGAGCATGCACGCGGCCTTCAAAATTACGGTTACCCGACAATACGGCGGCTACCGTCATGTCGTTGTCGGCAATCGCTTCGCTCACTTCATCCGGCAATGGACCGGAGTTACCGATACAAGTTGCGCATCCATAGCCTGCAACATAGAAGCCGAGAGCTTCAAGGTAGTGCAAGAGACCGGACTTCTCGAGGTAGTCGGTTACGACAAGGGAACCTGGGGTCAAGCTGCTCTTCACATAGCCAGGCTTCGTCAGGCCGCGTTCAACGGCTTTCTTCGCCAGGAGACCTGCGCCGAGCATAACACTTGGGTTGGACGTGTTCGTACAGCTGGTGATGGCTGCGATAACAACCGCACCCGTTCCCATTTCACTGGTGGAGCCGTCTTTATGATTGACTTTAACGGTTTCCGCAATTTTCTCATCGCTGAGGCCGTATCCGCCTTTGTCGATTGGCGTACGGATGATATCGTTAAAGTTTTGTTTCATGTTGGTAAGCTCGATACGGTCTTGCGGACGCTTCGGTCCAGCCAAGCTCGGTACAACCGAAGCGAGATCCAATTCAATCACATCGGAGAACTCAGGGTCCGGCGTATCTGCCGTACGGAACATGTTTTGCGCTTTATAGTAGCTCTCCACGAGCTCAACCTGCTCATCGGTACGGCCCGTATTACGGAGATAAGCCAAGGTTTCGCTGTCAACCGGGAAGAAGCCGATGGTAGCGCCGTATTCCGGAGCCATGTTGGCTACCGTTGCGCGGTCAGCCAGGCTGATGTTCGCAAGGCCAGGGCCGTAGAATTCTACGAATTTGCCTACAACGCCTTTCTTGCGGAGAAGCTCGGTTACCGTGAGGGCAAGGTCGGTCGCGGTTGCACCTTCCGCCAGGCTGCCCGTCAGCTTGAAGCCGATAACTTCAGGCGTTACAAAATACAGCGGTTGGCCGAGCATGCCGGCTTCCGCCTCGATACCGCCTACGCCCCAGCCCACAACGCCAAGACCGTTGATCATGGTTGTATGGGAGTCCGTACCTACGAGGGAATCAGGGAAGACGAGCGTTTCGCCGTCAACCGTCTTCGTAGCCGCTACGGAAGCAAGGTATTCCAGGTTAACCTGGTGAACGATCCCCGTTCCCGGAGGAACTGCGCGGAAGTTGTTGAATGCCGTTTGAGCCCAGCGGAGGAAGCGGTAACGCTCTTCGTTACGCTCAAATTCAAGCTTCATATTCGTTTCCAGAGCTTGATCGGTACCAAAAGCGTCAACCATGACGGAGTGGTCGATAACGAGGTCAACCGGAACGAGAGGGTTGATCTGTTTAGGGTCGCCGCCGGATTTTTTAACGGTGTCACGCATAGCTGCAAGGTCTACGACAACCGGAACACCGGTGAAGTCCTGCAATACGATACGGGCAGGAATGAACGGAATCTCCTTATTGTTGTCGCGTCCTTCATTCCACTTGGACAAGAGTTTTACATGATCTTCGGTAATTGCGCGTCCGTCGAACTGACGCACGGCTGCTTCCAGCAGCACCCGAATGGAGAAAGGAAGCTTGGATACACTGCCGTATCCTTGCTCTTCGAGAGCCTGCAGGCTGAAATAACGGTAACTTTTACCGCCCACCTCCAGGTTGCGGGAGATGGAGAATTGATCCTTTGCTGGCATTGATGAACCTCCTTAAGTCATTTCATAAATCGAATAAAGACAGTTTGAGATAAATCCTCTTTCGTTTCACTAGGTGAAACCTAATTTCATAAATTAACTACTTTAAGTATACCGTTTTCAACTCGCTGCGTAAAGCATTTTTTATAGAAGAAACGTATTTCAAAAAGGTGAAAACAAGCCTGTTTTATACCCGAATACAGCCGCTGTGATCCCGGTGTTTCTGTATTCTCTCGACTGAAGTACATAGCCCGAACATTTTCTTCATATAGTTGTGATAGGGAACAGCGTGAAAGGCAAGGTTAGAGGAGGAGAGTAGATGAACAGTCTGAAGCAAGCAGAGAAGCCTTGGAAGCAAGCTCTATATATTTACGTCAATCAATATAACCAAAATCGCGTGGACTATTCTTCAGGCCTGAAAGAGCAGATTGTAGCGGATCTGAATTTCCTGGTAGAGAGAGGAGAAAGGCAGTTTCGGCTGCAGTCGTGGTATGCGCAGCGGGAGGCAACGCCGCTTAAGAGCGAGACTCGTGCCCGTCTCCTGCGCATTCTGAGGGAGACGGAGGAGGATGTGGTCGCGGACGTGCGGCTTCACAGCGTATTTTATTATGATAAAAGAGGGATGACGCACCGCGAAGATACGGTGTTTAAAGAGCGGCTGACGCTGATCCGGGACGGGGATGCCTGGTTGATCGTAGGCATCGAACGTCTGCAGGATGAACGCCATCCCCTGCAAAGAGCCGATGTTCCGGCAGCAGGCGCGGATGTGGCTGGTAGAGAGCCGTCCACTCCCTTTATGAACGGACGCGTATATGCCGCCGGCAGCAGTCCGCGGTCCGGCCGTTACGAGCGTGAAGCCGCAGCCGCATATGCCGACCGTTGGTGGGATTCCGGGAATCCGGAGTTTGAGGAATTTGACGTGGATTGCACAAATTATATCTCCCAGTGCCTCTTTGCAGGCAAAGCCCCAATCCACTATACTGGTAAAAGAGAAACGGGATGGTGGTACAAGGGGTACGTAAACCAACGGGAATGGTGGAGCTACAGCTGGGCGGTATCGAACAGCTTTGCGCATTATTTGAACGCCAGTACCTCGGGGCTGCGGGCCGAGCGGGTGGAGCGTCCCGAGCAGCTGATGCTGGGGGATGTCATCGTATACGACTGGGATGGTGACGGCGCGTTTCAGCACAGCACCATCGTGACGGCGTTTGACGCGGGCGGTATGCCGCTCGTTAATGCACATACGGTGTCCAGCCGCCATCGCTATTGGGACTACCGGGATTCCTATGCTTGGAATGATAACACCGAATACCGGTTTTACCATATCCCCGATTATTTTTAAGATGACAGCATGTCGTGCTGCAATACGGACAAGAGAGAGGTTAACATGGGACAGGATAAATTGACGGTAGGTTTAGTATACGGGGGGAAATCCGGCGAGCATGAGGTGTCGCTATCCACGGCATTTGCGGTCATGAACGCTTTTGATTTTGATAAATATGAGATTGTTCCGTTTTATATTTCCAAGCAGGGCAGCTGGAGAATCGGCAGCAAGCTGTCGGCTCCTTTTGCCCAGCTGGAGGAATTGAAGCTGGCTGAAGGGGAAGGCACGCAAACCGCGCTGAACACCGTGTTCAGCAGATTGTATGGCCAAGAGACTCAGGCGGTGGATATTATGTTCCCGCTGCTTCACGGGACGTTCGGTGAGGACGGAACGATTCAGGGACTGTTCGAAATGGCGGACATTCCTTATGTGGGAACCGGCGTGCTTGCGTCGGCAGCGGGGATGGATAAAGTCGTCATGAAGAAGCTCTTCGCCCAAGCGGGATTGCCGCAATGCGAGTACTGTTATTTCAATCGTACCCAGTGGGAGCGGAGCCAGCATGAGGTGCTGAAGGATATCGAGGACAAACTCGGTTACCCGAGCTTCGTCAAGCCGGCTAACCTGGGTTCAAGCGTCGGGATATCCAAGGCTAAGAACCGGGAGCAGCTTAAGGCGGCGATTGAATCCGCGCTTCGGTTCGATGACAAGATCATCGTAGAAGAGTTCGTGGATGCGCGCGAAGTGGAGGTCAGCGTGCTCGGCAATGATGAGCCGATGGCATCCGTTCCGGGTGAAATTGTCTCTTCCAGTGAATACTACGACTATGCGGCCAAATATACGGATGGACAATCACAGATGCAAATTCCGGCCGAAATCGGGCCGGATACGGCAGATCGTCTGCGCGACCTCGCCATTACCGCATTCAAAGCGATTGAAGGCGGCGGCATTACTCGGGCCGACTTCTTTGTCCGTCGTTCGGACGGCGCGATTCTGATCAATGAAGTGAACACGATGCCTGGCTTTACGCCGTTCAGCATGTACCCGCTCTTGTGGCGGGAAACGGGCGTGTCCTACCGCGAGCTGCTTGACCGGATGATCGAGCTGGGTCTTGAGCGGTACAACCGCAAGCAATCCCTGATTTATGAGAATCAGGCGTAAGCCGTCACAATAGGATATGAAACACAAGGGGGAGTCCGCGCTATTTAATACGGCTCCCCTTGAGTCTAATATTATGGGATGAAAGGAAGATACGTATTATGGGATTTCAAACCGAGTTCAATTCCGTTTGTAAGTTTAAGAGTGAGCAGGAGCTCTATGAGCTGCTGGAATACGGCCGCGGTAAAATGCTGAAGGACGGGCTTCGGGTATTTCCGACAGGCCAGAAGGTTATTGCTTATACGCCGGATAATCAGGCGGTGGCCATCGTCCTGATCACTGCATGCGTATCGGAGATAAACTTCCAGGGCCGCGAGGTCACTTCGGTCGAACTGCAGCTGATCCGCAAATTGACGGATGAGGAAGCCCGCGTACAAACAGCGCTGGCTCACGAAATGTTCTTTGGAGATCATGCATGATTGTCCGTTTCGGTTATGTGGCCATGTCCACGGTCGTGCAGAATGCTTCTCCTTCCAAGACGATGACCATGAAGAGTTTTATGAAGCTGAATGACCGTGAGGCCGGCTTACACAAACTGGAGCGGATCGCGAATGAGAATCTACATAATACTCTTCGGCTTCTGAAGCATAATGCGGCTCACGATATCAAGGTGTACCGCTTCTCGTCCAAGCTGATTCCGCTGGCCACGCATAATGATATGCAGGATTGGAATCCGTTCCCGGCTTTGCGGGAAGGCTTTCAGACCATTGGGGAATTCGTGAAAAAGCACGGGATGCGGGTCTCCTTTCATCCGGATCATTTCACGGTGCTGAGCACGCCGCGTCCCGAAGTGCTGGCCAATTCGATCCGTGATCTGGAGTCGCACGTCCATATGCTGCAGGCGATGGAGCTGCCTGCTTCGATGAAGAACAACATCCACATCGGGGGAGCTTATGGGGACAAGCCTTCGGCAGCGGCGCGATTCGTTGAACATTTTCATGAGCTTGCGCCGCACATCAAGGAACGGCTGACCCTTGAAAATGACGATAAAACCTTTACCGCCCAGGAAACATTGGCCGTATGCAAGCAGACCGGGCTGCCGATGGTCCTGGACATTCATCACCAGTGGGTCAATAACGACGGCGAGGCTCCCTGGGAGTTGTGGCCGGATATCCTTCGCACCTGGGAGACGCCGCTTGCGCAGGCCGATTCGGACCGGGCGAAGCCGCTCCCGCCCAAGATTCACGTATCCAGTCCCAAGAGCCCTACCGATATCCGCAGCCATGCGGACGGGGTGGATGTCGTGCCATTGCTGGCGTTTTTACGGAATATTGCGGGGGCTACGCCGAAGGTGGACGTCATGATAGAAGCGAAGATGAAGGACGGCGCCTTGTTTGATCTGATGAAGGATTTGGGAGATTATACGGCAGAGGGCGTAACCATTCTCGACGGTGCTTCCATCCAAGTGAAACCTTAACCCGAAAGATGAGATGGTTAACACTTGCAAGTTGATGGATTTTGGGTTACGTTGGAAGTATCCAAACAGAGATTCCCCTTAACACATGACATCGGATAAAAAAGTTCGTTCTCGCCAAGCATTCAGGTGCACAGCATAGGACGGACTTTTATTGAAATAGGCGGAATTTTCGCGTGGTTGCCCTTTCGATTACCGCCATGACTGAATAGGATGTAGGGATTGTCAAAAATCACTAGATTTATATAGAAAGTAGAGTGAATGCTTTGAACGAGAATGAAAAGATTCCTTATGTTGTCAGCAGTAAGAGCCACACCGCCGTAGCGATTAATTGCGCCGCCAAAGCGGGAGAGTGGATTAAGAGCAAACTCGGTACCGTCAAGCAGTTGAGCACCAAGTCTTCGGCACAGGATATCGTGACCGAGGTGGACAAAGGCGCGGAGCAGATGATCCGCAAGCTGATCTTGACGCACTTTCCGGATCATGCGATCCTCGGAGAAGAAGGGGTTGCCCCGGGTAGCGATGCCTACAATAAGGCACTCGAGGACGCCAAGGACGAAGAGTATCTCTGGATTATTGACCCTGTGGACGGAACGACGAACTATGTCCATGGATTTCCGTTTTACTCCGTGTCGATTGCACTGGCTCATCATGGAGAAGTCATTGTCGGCGTTATTTACGACCCTTCCCGGGACGAGTTGTTTGTTGCGGAAAAAGGAAAAGGGGCCTACGTTCACGGCAACCCTACCTACGTTTCAAAGGAAGATCAATTGTCGGACAGCTTGCTGGCCACGGGCTTTCCGCTGGATAGCACGGTCAACCTGCCGCTGAATATGGCGGAGCTGCAGGCGCTGCTGCCGATGGTCCGCAATGTAAGAGCCGGCGGCTCCGCTGCGCTTCATCTTGCTTATGTGGCTGCCGGCCGGCTCAGCGGATACTGGGAGCACGGCTTGAGCGCTTGGGATGTTGCTGCAGGCGCATTATTGGTTCAGGAATCCGGCGGTAAAGTAACCGATACGGAAGGAAAGCCATATGATCTGTCAGTTCGTCATTTGGCGGCAACCAACGGGCTGATTCATCAGCGTTTTCTGGATACACTAAAAGACGCCGGTGAAGCTGTTGTTCGCTAAACGGCCAGGGACGATAGAGAAATGCAGGTCACTTACAACCGCTTGATAAAGGAGTGTGCTTACGATGAATGAGAAGTCGGATCAGGATTTGGAGCGCCAGCTCAGCGAGATGTTAACGGACGGTGAAATGCAGAAGAAGGATCGGGAGAAGGAGGAGCGCAGGCTTCTCTCTCCGAAATACGAGATCCGAATTCAGACGCAGCTCGATCCCATTGTGGAAGAGACGCAGAAGTACCGCAGCATGGCGAAGGAATTGGATGATCGCTATGACAAGTACATGGATAAGGCGGTTAAGAAGGATAAGCCTGAGGATTCAGGTGAAGAAGCTTGATAGCGCTTTAGGGATGTTGACGAAGCGGGACATCCCTATTTGTTAAAGACCCGAACCAGGAATGGACAGCATAGAGCGTGCTGTCCATTTTTTTATGATGGCTGGCCAAGATAACACTGTTCTAGGCTGGCTCAAGTTGCTGGTTGCTTTTGGATGGTCGATATTGCCAAGCCTGTATCTGGCAGCCACGCCTGGGATATTTGCTTGGTTTGGAGCTGCATCTCTTGGCTATTTATTCGCTTATCTTTTCATGAAACCTTATCGTCCGGGTTGAGTTCAGTACCATTCACAGGTTGCTGGTGGTAAAATAAGGCTGTACTTAGATATTGACGTTGAGGGAGTGAAGGTATGTTCAAACAATGGAAGAAGGGGCTGGCGGCAGTAACCGGCACCTTGACGCTCGCGGTGGCACTGGTTGGACCGGGCGTTGCGCCGGCTTATGCCGATGAGGTTACAGCCAAGGATACATATCATATTGTAGCACTGGGGGATTCGTTGACCGTCGGGTATGAGCCGGGAATGGATCTGAACAGCAAGCCATACGGTTTTGTTGACCGGCTGTATGAGCAAGGTTTGTTCCACGGCCGGACCGAGATAACGAATCTGGGGATCGGCGGCCTGAAAACCGATGGGCTGAACCATTACGTCAAGGCCGTCTTGGATGAACGCGCAATTACGGCGGAAGAGCTGCAGCCGGGGCTAAGCGGCATCGATCCGCGCACGAAGCAGATGGGCGCTGACGCAGCGAAAGCCAAGCCGATTATCGCGGGTGCGGATCTGATTACCATTACGATCGGCGGCAATGACATGATGAGTCTGGTCAGTACCGTGGAAACATTAAGCGATGAACAGCTGAAAACAAAGATGCAGGAACTGTTCAAGATTTATACCGATAATGTCTCATCCGTCATTACCAACTTGCACGCCATCAATCCGGATGCCGCAATCGTGCTGGCGGACCAGTATAATCCGGTGCCCAAAGTCGCTGACGAGGTCGCATACGCTAAACTGCTTGCAGCATCCGGAGAATTTACGAAGCTGGTGGAAGGCGTAGCTGACAGTTTTGCCACTCAGGGCGTGAATATTAAGGTAGCCCATGTGGCGAAGAAGTTCGTGGGCTCCGAACTGACGATGACCCATATTCTCAAAGACGATATTCATCCGAACCAATATGGATATGAGACGATGGCCAGTGTGTTCGCGGAGACGATCTGGGGCAGCTACAAAAATCCCGTTGTTCAAGAACAAGGGCAGCCGATGCGCATCATCGTGAAGGGGCAGGAGCTGAACACTCCGTATAAGCCGATCCTTCGCGATAACCTGAATTACGTAGCGATACAGGATATCGTAGATGCAGTGGGGGCGACGACCACATGGGAAAATAAAACGTCCAGTGCAACGATCACGTTTGGAGATCAGACGGTGGTAGTGAAGATCGGTGCCAAAACCGTTCAAGTTAACGGAGCGGATGTACCGATCGATACGCCGGCTTTCCTGCAAAAAGTAGGAAAAGAAGATAAAACCTACGTCCCGCTCGCGGTGATTGCATCCGGTCTTGGTTTTGACGTTCAATACAGCACCAAATTGCGTACCGCATTCATTAATTTGTAATCCCATAAGCAAGCTGCATCGGCTGGAAGGAGTCGATGCAGCTTTTTTTGTCATTACCGATTGTGGTGATGGCCAATGAGAGGAGATTTCAGTTGATCTTCCCTAATTACTGACGGCACGATAGAGAAACATGGCTTAGGATATAGTTTAGAGATGTCTTACAAAGCCGGTGGTGTGATGTTTGTAACATAAGTTCCTCCAGGGCAGATGGTACAATACGACATCATTTCCTTTCATGGATGTTTGACATCAGATCAGATTTTGAACCCCTTTCCTGACATCTGGAAAGTGCAAATGCGTGAAAGCGGTAGGGAAAGGGTTGCCGAATGTCGAATCTTGGAAGAAACATAGATATGGCATGATAGGGGGAACAAGGAATGAATGGGCCGATGATCGTTACGTTGTCTGTTTTGGCCGTGGCATCCGCATTGTTCATGTCGGGAAAAGTGCGGTCGGATTTGGTCGCGATCGGCGTGTTGATGGTACTTATGTTAACGGACATTTTAAGTCCGGCTGAAGCCCTTTCGGGCTTTTCCAATTCGGTTGTCATCATGATGATCGGTTTGTTTGTTGTGGGCGGGGGGATTTTTAGATGGCCAGCGGTAAGCTCCTGAAGCTTGGCGGCGGAAGCGAGACCCGGCTCTTGATTATGATCATGCTGGTAACGTCGCTCATTGGCGGATTTGTCAGCAATACCGGCACGGTAGCGGTGATGCTTCCCATCGTGGTCAGTCTGGCATTCAGCGCCGAGATTCATCCGGGGCGGCTGCTGATGCCCCTTGCTTTTGCTAGCAGCCTGGGGGGCATGCTCACATTAATCGGTACGCCCCCGAACCTCGTGATTCAGGAGACGTTGATCAATGCAGGATATGAGCGGCTGTCGTTTTTTGCATTTCTGCCGATCGGTCTTGTTTGTTTGGCAACGGGGATTATCGCGATATTGTTTCTTCGTCGTTTTCTTCCCAGCAACGAGGAAGGGGGAGCAGGCAAGCGGCGCGGGCGCTCGCTTCGAGAACTGGCTAAACAGTATCGGCTGACCCAGAACCTGTATCGGATTCAGGTTGGAGCCGATTCCTCCATACGCTCCAAGACATTACGGGAGCTGGATATTTCGGCGAAGTTCGAAGTGAACGTCATTGAAATCCGCCGCAAATTGTCGGCCAAGAATCAATTCTTCAAGACGATCAATCAGGAAATTGCCGGTCCCGAGACCGTGATTGAGGAAGACGATATTCTGTATGTGAACGGCCCGTTCGAGCGGGCTTCGGAGTTTGCGGAGACGTACGGGCTGGTCATGTTGGATCAGGGCGTGCTTGAACTTCGAAAGCATGCCGAAGAGTCACAATACGCAACGAGCGATGTCGGCATTGCCGAAGTGATGCTGACTCCGTCCTCGCGCCTGATTGGCCGACTCGTCAAGCACTCGGGTTTCCGCGAGAAATATCGGGTGAACATATTGGGGATTCAGCGAAAAGAACAGTATTTGCTGCATCATTTAAAGGAAGAGAAAATGCGCCTTGGCGATGCGCTCCTGGTTCAGGGCACTTGGAAGGACATCGCTTTGCTGGCTGCTGAGCAATCAGATGTTGTCGTGGTCGGACAACCAGCAGAGGAATCGCGAAAGGTGACGATGGACCACAAAGCGCCGATTGCGGCCGGGATTATGCTCTTGATGGTGATCCTGCTGGTGACCGAATGGATTCCGGCTGTGGCTTCCGTCATGGTAGCGGCGGTTCTGATGGTCGTATTTGGTTGTGTGCGCAATATGGAAGAAGCCTATAAGACGGTCAACTGGGAGAGCATCGTGCTCATTGGCGGCATGATTCCGATGTCCATTGCCATCGAGAAAACGGGAGCCGCCACGCTGATCTCGGATATGCTGGTCCATTCGCTGGGCAGCTATGGATCACTTGCCCTGCTGGCAGGGGTGTATTTCACCACTTCGCTGCTGACCCTGTTTATCAGCAATACGGCTTGCGCCGTATTATTCGCGCCAATTGCGTTATCGGCTGCGATCCAGATGGGAGCCAGTCCGTATCCGTTTCTGTTCGCCGTCTCCATCGGAGCGAGTATGTGCTTTGCGTCACCGTTCTCCACGCCGCCGAACGCCCTCGTTATGTCGGCGGGCCGTTATAAATTCAGCCATTACGTGAAGGTCGGATTGCCACTTCAACTGGTGATCGGCCTGGTCATGATGGCGGTACTGCCGTTGTTCTTTCCGTTCTAAAGGAGAACCGGCACATAACACCCGCATGTTCCATCCGATGAGGATTGCGCATGCGGGTGTTATTCCATTTTGGGGGTAAAATATCGTGAAAACTTGTCCGATCAGTACTCCCTCACACCTCGATCGATCGACTCCCGCCAGACACGCCGTCCGCTTTTGCAGGAAATCGCCTGTCGTAAGGCTAATACATCCACTTAAAGACTTTCTGCCTGATCGTAAAAATACGCATCATTTCCGTAGAAATGACTACGCTGATGCCGCTGGATTGTTGCTATGCTTGAGAAAGCCGGAGGTGCAAGGACCGATGAAGAACCGCTTCAAAAATCCGCTGGGCCGCATGAATATCAAGCAGCAGATGATTCTGCTGTTCCTGGTGCTGGTCATTCCGTTGTTTGCGCTGAACGCCTACGGGAATTCCATGGCCGGTCAAATCCTGAAGCGCCATGTGACCAATGCTTATATCGAACTGAACAAGCAGAACTTTAAGCTGATTAACCGTGATATTGAAACCGTTAACAAAGTGACCTCCACGGTCATCCAAAATTCGCAAATCCAGCAGCTGGATCCCTTTGCCGAGGACACCGTTCTCGCGCGCGTCAAAAACTACGAGCGGCTGGAAAAGATGCTGCTGTCCTTCTCCCAGGAAACGGATGAACGCGAACCGGTTTATTACTCGCTCTATGTGTATGACCCGAACAACAGCTACTTCTTTGCTCCCTATTACCCTGACCGCAGAAAAGCGGGGGTGTATTTTTTCTCCGATGAGAAGGAGAAGCCGGCATGGTTCGATGAAGCCGTGGCGATGAAAGGGAACGGGTATCTCAAGCGCATAGCGAATCTGTCGCCGCCGGTACAAGGGCGGCAGGATCAAGAGACCTTAAGCTATGTGAGGGCCGTGAACAATATTTATAAGGGCGGGACCATCGGCGTTCTGGTGGTCACGAATTTAGACGCGCGGATCGGCGAGTCGTTATCGACGGTCTCGATTCCGGACGGGGAGCTGTATTTTACGGATGGGAACGACCATATCCTGACTTCGTCGGTACAAGGCGTGGCAGGAAGGCTTGAATTGCCCCCTGAAGCGGATCCGGGCCAATCCACGATCGGCGTCATGGACGTGATCACGTCGGATTTTATCTATGTCATTGATTATAACTACGTGCTCAATCAGAAGCTGGTCTACAAGGTGCCCGTCAAAACGCTGCTCGCCCAGCAAAGCGAGATGAAGCGTGTTATCCAGGTCATCTCCATCGCTTACTTTGCCGTGGGTCTCATTATCGTTTTTTATTTCTGGCAGTCGCTGATGACGCCGCTCCAGAAGCTGGCGCATTTTGTGAGAAGGTACGAACCGGGGAACGTCGTGCCCGAGACCCCCTACCGGCGCAGAAAAGATGAAGTCAGTGTCCTCATCTCCACAATCTATGACATGGCCCGCCGGTTGAATGATCTGATCCACTACAAATACCGTATGGATCTGAAGCAGAAGGAAGCGCAGCTGCAGCTGCTGTATCAGCAGATCAACCCCCACTTGCTGTACAACACGCTGGAGAGCATCTATTGGAAGAGCACGATGGAGGGCAATACCGAGTCCGCCGAGATGATCAAGGATTTGTCCAAATTGATGAAGATCAGTCTCAGCCGGGGGCGGGAACTCATCACGCTTGGGGAAGAGCTTGAGCATGCGGGGGCTTATATCAATCTGCAGCTGAACCGTTATGATTATCAGTTTACCGTCCACTGGGAAGTGCCCGAGTCCTTGCTGGTGAACCATGTGCCGAAGATTACGCTGCAGCCGCTGCTGGAGAACGCCATCATTCATGGCATTAAAAATATGGGCGAGGACGGAATCATCCGGATTTCAGGCCATCTGGAGGAGGGACAATGCCGGATCGTCATTGAAGATAACGGCTTCCGCCCCGTAAACTACGAATCCATCCACAGGCTGCTCCATGATGAAGCGCCGAACCCTTCGCTTGGCTACGGCATCCGCAATATTCAGGAGCGGCTCCAGCTGCATTTTGGAAGCGGCTGCGGTCTGCAATATAAACCAAGAGAAGAAGGGGGAACCCGCGTGACGATCACGATTCCCCGAATAGAAGAAACAACCATTACCGCAACCGGACGGGAGGTTTCCTGATGTATAACATTTTGGTGGTAGATGACGAGCCTTTGATCTGCAAGGGCTTGGCCGGGCTGTTAACGTCCTCGGGCCTGGCCATCGATGGGATTGCTACGGCCTACAGCGGGCAGGAAGCGCTGGATTACATACGGATGGGAGATATCGACCTGCTGGTCACCGATATCCAGATGGGCGAGATGAACGGCATCGAGCTGATGCAGCAGGCCAAGATCGTAAAGCCGTGGGTTCAGACGATCATTATTTCAGCCCATGAAACATTTCAATATGCGCAGCGGGCGCTCCAGCTCGGAGCCAAGGATTATTTGATCAAACCGCTGAACAGCGAGCAGTTTCTGGATTCGGTTCGCAGCGTGCTGCTCAAGATGGATCGACCGGCGCCTCAGATGGAGCCATTTCTCATGGCCGATAACGAGCATTTTCGGATGGAGGAGCCTCCGTCCGAACGAATAGAGCGGCTGAATCAGCGGCTCTCCACGGAGCAGGATCAGCCGCATCTGGCCGGCCTGGACGAATCGGAGCTGGGCTTGATCGGTCCTTATTTTGCCGTTATCAAGATGAAGCTGGGCTTAAGGGAAGACAGCAGCGCTTCTTTTTCCAGGCAAGATGTAAGCCTGATTCAATATGCCGCGCTGAATATCGCCAAGGAGCTGCTGGAGCAGGAGCCGCACGCCTTCGTATTCTATTCGCCGGAGCGGGACATCAACATCATCCTCCAATGGAGCGAGCAGGAGATGGAGGAGAATACGGGCGGCAAGATCCAGCATCTGGAGATGATCGGCCGGAGTCTGCACCACCATGTGGAGCTGTACCTGAAACGAAGCTGTACCGTTGGGATCAGCCAAATATTGAGGGGGCCCGAATTTTTGAGTGTGCTCAGCCGTCAGGCGGACAAAGCGATGCTGTGGAGCGAGCAGCTGCAGGACTTTCACGTGTTTTATTACGGGGATTTCAATTGGCACAACTATGCCCAGGAGACGTCGCATGAGGTGCTTTCGAGCCAGGGCAACCGGATCGTGGAGAATACGAGGCAATATATCGAGGAGCATTACCGCCAGAAGGGATTGACGATTCACGAGATAGCCAAGAACAATCACGTGAGCCCGAACTATTTGAGTTATCTGTTCAAAAAATATACCGGCAGCAGCCTGTGGGAGTATGTCGTGAAGCTGCGGATGGAGGAGAGCAGGTCCCTGATCTTGAGCACGGATCACCGCCGCTACGAAATCGCGGAGCGAGTCGGCTATGAATCTCCGGAGCATTTCAGCAAAATCTTCAAAAAATATTACGGCGTCAGCCCCAGCGAGCTAAAGAAGTAAGAACGGCTATACTTCACATAGTTTTAGACATGTTCGAAGACTCCCTGTCTTTTTACAATTAAAGCTGGACATTTAATGAAGGAAGAGGGAGTTTACATGGAAGAAACGGCCATGCCGCAAGGCCAGGCTCGGATAGAGCCCGGTCATCGCACCCGACAGGAGCACAAGCGCAAGCCGCTGTGGAAGAAGTACATATGGGGGTATATGTTCCTCGTTCCGGCCATTGCGATCTTTATCGTCTTTTTGTGGGTGCCGATCTTGAAAGGGATCTTTTACAGCTTTTTTCATATCGATTTCGTAAAAGGGAACACGTTCGTCGGGTTCGATAATTATGCCAAGGTTCTCAGCAATCCCGATCTGCTGGTTTCCGTTCGAAATACATTGTATTTCATGCTGTTAACGCTGGTCATCGGCTTCTGGGTGCCCATCGCGGCCTCTATTGCCATCTCGGAGCTGAAGCTGTTCCAGGGCTTCGCCCGGATTGCGGCGTATCTACCGTTTGTCGTACCCGGCGTCGTGCTTTACGGCATGTGGAGGTGGATGTATGACCCGGTAGGTCCGATCAACGCCCTGTTCGGCTTCTTTGGGGCAGAACCGGTATCCTTTATTTCGGATAGCCGTTTCTCCATGGTGTCGCTGGTCGTGATGGAGACATGGCAGCAATTCGGCTCGGCGATGCTGATCTATCTGGCGGGCGTGCTCAGCATACCGAAGGATTGGTATGAAGCCGCCGAGATCGACGGTGCGGGCGTATGGGCCCGGATTAAATACATTACGCTCCCCTCGATGCGCAATTTGATTATGCTCATGCTGATCCTGCAGCTGATCGGCACTTCGCAGGCGTATCAGTCGCAGCTGGCGATGCTGGACGGCGGACCGAACAAGGCGACGCTTACCTATGCGCTTCTAACCGTAAAATACGCGTTTAACCAGCTGGATTACGGGGCAGGAACCGCGATGGGCATCTTGATGTTTCTGGTGCTGAGTTTGCTGGGCATCCTGCAGTTCAAGATGAACAGGGAGGAGTACTAGAATGAAAGAGAGAGGCATACTGTCCGCTTCGGATCTGAGAAAACCGTGGAACAAGGCGATATACGGGTTTATGGTGCTGTGCATCGCGGTGATGGTCTTTACGATGCTGTATCCGATTGGCATGACGATGTTTAACGGGCTGAAGAGCAATCAGGAGATCAACACGTTTCCGCCGCGCTTTTTCCCGTCGGAATGGCATTGGGATAACTTCCCGAAGGGGTGGGAATACATCGATCTGCCGATGTTTCTGAAGAATACGCTGCTTATTTTTGGCGGTAATCTGCTGGTGACGATTCTGGTACTGGGCTTGGCGGCATTCAGCATTTCCCGTATCCGGGTTCCCTATCACCGCGTCTTCTATTTCTTCATTCTCATGACCTTGTTTATTCCGGCGTCAAGTTATATGATTCCGAACTTCGTCAATTTGAAGGAGCTGGGGCTGCTGAATTCCTACTGGGCCTTCTGGCTGCCGGCGGGAGCGAATGCGTACTTCTTCCTGCTGATCAAAAACTTCTTCGATGGCATTCATCCGGAGATCTTCGAGGCGGCACGCATCGATGGCGCTTCGGAGTTGAGCAGCTTCCTGCGAATTGCCGTGCCGCTGTCCGTCCCGATCTTTGCAACGCTGGCGATTTTCACCTTCTCCACGGCATGGAATGACTGGTTCTGGCCGTCGCTGGTCATGCAGACGCAGGACAAGTACACACTGGCCACGGCCATCTACAAGTATGTCATCAACGCAAGGAGCCTGGACAGCAGCATCAAATTCGCGATCCTGTTCATGGTCATGGTGCCGCCGATCTTCGTATTTCTGATATTCCAGAAATTCATTATGCGCAGCGTCAGTCTCTCGGCTGTTAAGGGGTAGGGCAGCGTGTACACCATCGTAGCCCTGCACATGATCGTCATATGAATGCACATCGTCCTTTCCGAGTTTCAATTTTATGATGGAGATAAGAAGGACATTATCAATTCAATCAGGAAAAGGGGAGTATCCATGCGCAAGTTCTCAGCATTACTGATCTGCCTTATGCTGTTCAGCTCCTTGCTCGCCGCTTGCGGCGGAGGCAAAGCAGCGCCGGAGGCCGGCAATAAAGACGGAGGGACCGCCAATTCGGGCGGCACGACTGCAACGCAGACGGAGGAGCCGAAGGAGGATATCGCGGATCAAAAGATAACGATCAAGATCCACTATCCGCTGCCGGATGATACAACGCTGCGTCAGCAGGAGGATGATAAAATCGCCCGTTTCCAGGCGAAATATCCGAACGTGACCATCGTGAAGGACGATTGGCAGTACAGCGTCAACGAAATTGGGGTCAAGATGGCTTCGAACGAAGCGCCGACGTTTTATAACACTTGGGCTACGGAAGCACAGCTGCTCGTGGAGCGGGGCTGGGTGGCCGACATCACGGAGTTCTGGAACGAGTGGGAGTACAAGGACGACATGAATCCCGTGCTGCAGGATCAATTCATCGTGGACGGCAAGGTGTATGGCGTTACGCAGAACGGGTACATCACGTCAACGATCGTGAACAAGAAGCTGCTGGATGCGAAGGGCGTACCGGTTCCGCCGATGGATTGGACGTGGGACGACATGTACAACACGGCGAAAGGGGCTGCAGATCCCAAGGCCGGCATATCCGGCATCGCGCCGATGGGCAAAGGTAATGAAGCGGGCTGGAACTGGACCAACTTCCTGTTCGAAGCCGGCGGGGATATCGAAGTGAACGAGGGCGGCAAAGTGAAGGCCGTGTTTAACTCGGAAGCCGGCGTGAAGGCGCTGGATTTCTATAAAAAGCTGAGATGGGAAGCGAATGCCATTCCGCAGGACTGGGCTCTCGGTTGGGGCGATGCCGTCAGTTCGTTCCAGCAGGGACGTACGGCGATGGTCATTGCAGGCGCATTTGACGTGATCCAGCCGGCATTGAATGAGGGCGGCATGAAGCCTGAGGATGTGCTGGCATATCCGATGCCAGCGATGGAGAAAGGAGGAGCTCACCACGGCATTCTAGGCGGCAATTATCTGGTCATCAACCCGAATGCCACGAAGGAAGAGCAGGAAATGGCTTTCCGTTACATCACGTTTGATTATTTTACGGATGATGCGCTGAAATCGGTGGAAGATACGATTAATGCCCGCAAAGCCGAAGGCAAATACTTTGTACCGACGCCGCTGGAATATTTCAGCGATGATTCCGAGTATGCCGCGAAGGTAAAAGCCATCTACGATAAGTACGACAACGTCTACAAATACGATCCGCAGCTCTTCAGCCTGTTGGAGGGCAAGCCGGAAGCACAATTTGGCACGCAGGACTACTATGCAGCGATGTCCAACGTCGTACAGGAAGCGTTCTCGAAGGAAGGCACGGATTCCAAGAAACAGCTGGATGAAACAGCCAAGCTGGTTCAGGAGAATTTCTTCGATAAGATCGAACAGAAGTAAAAGAGCGGCTGTCCCGTATGGGATTGGGGAGAGTTCTGCAGCACAAAAAAGAGAGACGCCGGAGCGGCGTCTCTCTTTGCTGTTCCATTTCCTTACGATCTGGAGTTGACTTGGACCAGTGGTCCGCCCTCCTCGAGCACGGCTGCCCGATTCGATATTTGGAATCAAGTGAACCGCGTCATCGGCGATTTTTAATAGATCGCCTTGGCATGCGCCGGCAGCTGACGGACATGCTGCAGGAAGCCCGTTACACGCTGATCCTGCCCCATATCATATTCAAAGCCCAGCTGCTCAGCGACATCCAGCGCGGTTCTGCGGAACAGCGCTCCCATCGTAAACAACGCCTCCCACACTTCCTCGTAGGTTCCGCGCGGATAGGTGGACATCAGCTCGTTCCAGCTGTCCGCAGACAAATAGTTTTTCAAGTACTTGCCGTTCTTGCCCACGCTGAGCGAGAAATCGGTTTGGGCGCCCACATGCCACTCCAGCATTTTCATCAGCATCGGCCGCATGATGTTGTGGAAGTGGTCTTGGGCATACAGTATTTCTTCCCGCCACAAGCCCTTGGCTACATATGTGGATACCCACCAGAACTCATTGCAGCAATCCTCGAAAAAGGCAGCGGACGGACGCTTTACCCAAAAATCCTCGTCAGATGGAGCCGGAATCGCCGGGAACGCCTGATCTTTATCCATTAGGATTCGGATCAGTTTGTCCTCCTTGCAGTATTTTTCCTTCTCCTCGATGGGAATCAGAGTCATGTCAATCCGGTTGCCGTCGGTAAACAACATCAGGTACGAGAACCAGCCTCCAAGATCCGGAGGGAACATGGCCATGTCTTCGGGCGTCTGCAGAATAATCCGCTCACCGAAGACGTCGATCCAATCCGGGTCCTGTATAAAGCTCTCCATGTCCGTAACATGAAAGCTGATATCGTAATCCTGAAATATATCCTTAGGCACGTTGGGATTCGTTCGGGATCCTTCCAGGGTAACGGCCCGAACCCGTTCGTCGCGGGCTGCGTAGCCCAATACCAAATCCATCATTTCTTGCTCGCTTCTCATGTTATCCAGCCTCCGTATTCAAATTTAGATTACGCATGTTTGAATCGGGCAGGTCAGGAGGTCCACGAATTCGGACTGTGGAAGCTCGGCAGCGATCTGGAGCATGTTATAATTTGTTCAATCGCTTCTTCATGAGGAGATCTCCTTTCGCGGGTTATGCATATATCTATATTAATTCTTCATGGCCTTAAAAGATTCCTCCGCAGCCTCAAGCGTAGCCTCAATGTCGGCATCCGTATGGGCTGTGGTCATGAACCAGGCCTCGTACTTGGAAGGAGCCAGGTTCACGCCGCGGTCCAGCATATGGCGGAAGAAAGCGGCGAAGGCTTCGCCGTCGGTGTCCTGCGCTTCGTCATAGTTCGTAACCGGATGGTCGCAGAAATGAGTGGAGAAGGAGCCCCGGATGCGGTTGATTGTGAGCGGAATGCCGTGGCGGTCGGCGGATGCCTGCAAGCCTTCCGTCAGCTTGATGGTCAAGCGCTCCATTTCTTCATATACGCCTTCACCCTGCAGAACCTCCAAGCAAGCGATTCCGGCGGCGATGGAGGCTGGATTACCCGCCATGGTTCCTGCCTGATAAGCAGGACCAAGCGGCGCGACCTGTTCCATCACGTGTTTACGTCCGCCATAGGCGCCGATCGGGAGACCGCCGCCGATGATTTTGCCAAGCGCCGTAAGATCCGGCTGAATCGCCTCGTGATTGTTCAGACCGGCATAGGTTTGGGTAGATCCATAGTGGAAGCGGAAAGCGCTGATAACTTCGTCGTAGATGACCAATGAGCCGTTATCGTGCGTCATCTGGCATAGGCCTTCGAGAAATCCCGGCTTCGGCATCACCATCCCGAAGTTGCCGACGATCGGCTCTACCATAACGGCAGCCACATCATCACCCCATGCGTCGAGGGCAGTCCGCAAGCCATCCAAATCGTTGAACGGAACGGTAATGACTTCCGTCGCAATGCTGGCCGGGATCCCGGCGCTGTCCGGAATGCCGAGCGTGGAAGGGCCGGAGCCTGCTGCCACGAGGACAAGATCGGAATGGCCATGGTAGCAGCCGGCGAACTTGATAATTTTGTTGCGTTTAGTGTAGGCGCGGGCGACCCGGATCGTGGTCATGACCGCCTCGGTGCCGGAATTGACGAAACGCACCTTATCCATGGACGGGATGGCGGTCTTCAGCATTTTGGCCAAGGTGATCTCAAGCTCCGTCGGCGTCCCGTAGAGGGTGCCGTTTTGAGCTGCTGCCGTGATTGCGGCCGTAATATGCGGATGGGCATGTCCGGTTATGATCGGGCCATAGGCTGCCAAATAATCGATGTAGCGATTGCCGTCCTCGTCCCAGAAGTGAGCTCCATTCGCGCGTTTCATGAATACGGGCGCGCCGCCGCCTACGGCTTTGAACGAACGGGAGGGGCTGTTTACGCCGCCTACGATATGCTGCAGCGCTTCTTGATATAGAGTTTCCGAACGGTTTCTTGATGTTGTCATCATGGTTAACTTCCTTTCTTCATGAAGCAGGACAGGCAGCTAAAATGACATAGCTCCTGTCCTGATTGCTGTAGGTGCATTAGTTACGATCCGTTGTTGCAGATGGAGCAGTGGAGCTATCCGAATGACCCTCAGAATCGTTATTCTCAGAACCAGTGGTTTCAGAATTGCTGTCCGTACCTTCGCTGCCTTCTGTCTCAGGGTCAGGCGTTGGCGGATTTAAGATGTCCTGGATATACTGTTTCAGCGTATCCGAATTGCCGACCGTTAGAACGGCTGCCCCGCCGATATGTTCTTCCTTCAGGAGCTTCATCGGAGGCACCTGTTCGCTGCCGCTCATTTTACTCTTGTAGGCAACGTTCGCCAGCTTCCACATATCCTCAACATCGAGATTGGTATCGATATACGGGCTGACGGACTTCAGAATGTCCGGAAGCTTCATGATGGAAGTGGTGGTCTGCATTTTCTTGGCTACGGCCTTCAAGAGCTCACGCTGCCGCTCGGTGCGGGTAAAGTCGCCCATCGCATCATAGCGGAATCGGACATATTGCAGCGCCGCATTGCCATCCAGATGCTGCATGCCTTGCTTCAACTCGATGTCGTATTCGTTTTTGTCAGCTTTACTGGAATAGTTCATGTCCTTCTCAACATAGAAATCAACCCCGCCAACGGAATCAACCAGCTTCATGAAACCCTGGAAATCCGTATAGACGTAGTATTGAACCGGAATGCCCAGCAGATCGCCTACTGCCTTCATGGCCGTATTCGGGCCGTGTGTAATGGCCGTATTGATTCGGTTTCTGTCATATCCGGGTATTTCTACGTAAGTATCGCGCAAAATAGAGAATAAGTGCATTTTCTTCTTCACGGGATCAATCGAGGCAACAAGCATACTGTCGGAACGAGGAATTTCGCCTTCCTCAAAACCACGCGCATCCACGCCCATCAGCAGAATGTTAACCGTCTCCGTTCCTTCCCACTCGGGTGGCGCTGGAACTTTGGCATCTACCTTTTCAATTTCACGAAAAGGGGAGGATTCACCTGATTTCTGAAGACTCTGCAAGCCGTCGTAGAACGATGCCGCATAATAAATGCCGTAACCAATAATAGCGGCGAGGATGAGGCTGACACTCCATATAATCGTCTTCTTTGTTTTTTTGGTCATTGTGTTCTTCCTTTCGGATTACGCTGATGAATGAATTCGATAGAACATTTGAACATTCGACATTCATTCTATTATAATTTTTTTCGAAAAGACAATCAATTTTCGGGACTATAGTCCGTATTTTAGGAGTTGAGCCTTATCGCAGATCAAACACAGTTAACAGTTGGAAGCCAGGTGCCGGATTTTTCACTTCCGGCTTCGAACGGGGAGAAGGTAGCTTTAAGCGATTTTCGTGGACGTAAAGTCGTGCTGTTCTTCTATCCGAAAAATATGACCCCAACCTGTACGGAAGAGGCTTGCAGCTTCCGAGACCATTATGGAAGCTTGGAGCAGGCAGGGGCGGTCGTGATCGGGATTAGCCCGGATCCCCTGAAATCCCATGCCAAATTCATCGATAAGCATAGCCTGCCCTACTTGCTCTTGTCTGATGAGGAGCATAAGGTAAGCGAAATGTTTGACGTGTGGCAGATGAAGAAGATGTTCGGCCGCGAGTATATGGGTATTGTACGCTCTACCTTCTTGATTGATGAGCAGGGAAAGCTGGCCGCCGAGTGGCGGAAAGTAAAAGTAAAAGGCCATGTCGAAGCGGTCCTCGCAGCCGTGCTGTCATAGCTATATGAAGAACGGTCCCTCAGCATGCCTGAACAGGCATGATAAGGGACCTTTTTTTAAATGACGGATTGTCAAGCCAAGTGCGACAGCTCTGCCATGAACGATTCGTGAGCAGA
>NZ_QLYT01000053.1:0-122031 GCF_003269305.1 Paenibacillus sp. MDMC362 | reverse complement strand
TGGGCTCTTTTTTATTTAGTTCCAGTAGGTGTCGCACTTCATATTACAATCCGTCTCTTACCTAATGCATACTTAACGCTAATATCAACGACATTGTCATGCGAACGAAATGCGGGGAATTGGTCCAACGAAAAAGCAACCGCATTCGCTTGATAAGTCTTCGAATCATCAGCCTCGCAAGGAGATTTGGAATCATCCGGGCATATGTCTACGGTAATGGGACGGTGCCGCGGATTGTGCTTGGCTGTTTCCCCATTGATTGAGCCGTCGGTGTACTGGATGCTGATTTCCCGATCGTTCCTCGTATTCTCGACCGCAGACACAACATACAGCCGATCCGGAACGGCTTGATTATTCTCGTTGACGGCATCTTTCACCAAGAAAACGTACTGGTACCGGATGCTGATATTGTCTTCGATCTCCGAGATTTCGGTCAAAGGCTCCGTATTCACGGATCCAGCGGATTTGATCCCATCCAAATCATAGAGTGCGCTTAATATCGATTCGGGGTCCGTGTTCAGCGGGACAGTTTGTTTGACAGACGTGCTACAGCCGGTAAAAAGGGCAGCGAAGGCCATGAAGATGGCTATGATATATCGGTTCTTTTTGCGAATCACGCCTTTCTCAATCCTCCTTACAACGGCATGTACAATCATGGTTAATATATGAAGCTATCAAAACTAAGTTAATGGAATTCAGGGCATAATGCAAGCCAGGACGGTGCGTAGGGAGGGGGGAAGGTGAAAAAACGGACCGTCGAAGAGATCCTCTAAGTCGTCTATGCCATCAGCCAGCGGCTCCTGGGACGATATCGAAAAAATGAGGGGGGAAATCCCATCGATTGACCCCTCTAAACCTTCAATTCAAATTGTGGCTAACCATATTCAGGTTAAGTTCAGGTGAAGTTCCGATCCTGTTCAACGGTTGTTTCTAATGTGTTTATCTTTGAATGATATCTTATGACCAGGGAGGGTGACAGCCACAATTATTGAGTAGAAGGAGAGCTTTTATGAGTGGGATTTTGTTAACAAAAGAGCATACACAAGGTGGATTTTGGTTTCCAGGTAGATGGATTGGAGGGTTGTCGCTAATACTGGGGCCAGTTCTTCTTCTTACTGCGGAACTTCTCAGGGTAAAGTACCACTTCTACTATCCTGATCAACTCGCAGCCTTTAAAGAGCAACCGACACGGATGGCAGCGTCCTACGGCTTATTCACAGCCGGCATTATGATTATGTGGCCTGGCATCCTTGCACTTGTCAAGTTAATAGGCGCCAAAAAGCCAGGATGGGCTTTATGGGGCGGCATCCTCACGATCACGGGACTCTTTGTGCGCATGTACCATGCTGGTGTGGATCATCTTGCTTATTGGCTGGTTCAATTCCAAGGTTTAGAGCTTGCAACTACATTTATAAGTGACTCTTACGCTTATAATTATCAGGGATTTTACGTTATCGCTACCATTCTGTTTTCCGGTATGGTTGGATGGTTCGTTCTCGCGATCGGCGCTTTTCGTTCCCGTACACTCAATCTACCCTGCTCCATCGCGCTGGGGGTGATGGGAATACACAGTTTAGGCGTTCTCAAAGGCACCAGCTGGGACACTTTAGTAGCCGTAGGCGGACTCTGCGTTGGGTTGGCGCCACTCGGACTGAAGATTCTGCGAGACGGTCCAATGCCCAGCATATCCACCACTGTGAAATGGCTAATCCTAATCGTCATATTGGGTGGAATTTTCTTCTTTGTAGGACAGAACGCATAGTTTCAAGCTACCAGCAGATGCAGCATGACAACACGTTATCACGAATACCCAATTATAGGGGAAGAAGGATTGTAATCACAGTCCCTTCCCCTGGGGCGCTTTGGACGCTGATCGTGCCCTGATGGGCTGCGATAAACTGCTCTGCGATCACCATGCCGAGTCCAGTACCGCCAATGGGGGCTTCCGTTGAGGTCCCGCGGTAGTATCGCTGAAAGAGGTTGTTTTTCTCCTTCTCACTCATTCCCACACCTTTATCGGATATCGTAATACATAAGTTATTGTTCCTTTGAACGGTAACGGTAATGAGCGTTTCAGGCGGGTTGTGTAGAATCGCATTCATTAAAAGATTAACCAATGCCCTCTCCATTAATTTTTCGTCAAACTCATAAAAGATCGAATCTTCATCCGCCACAAATCGAAACTCCTTATTCCGAGCTGCGGGCTGTTGACGCACATCTTCCATAACGTTAGCCGCGAACGTAACGATATCGCTTTGTGTTAAAATCGGCCGTACGACACTGTTCTCGAATTGGAATGCCTCGCTTAAATCTTCGATCAGCCGCTGCATATGATTGGCTTTCTCCTGCATAATGGTTATAAACTTCTTTTGTTCTTCTACCGTCCATTGGTGTTCGTCTGATAACAGCATCGTGGAGTATCCCTGAATATAAGAAAGCGGTGTTTTCAAGTCATGCGTTACGCCGGAAGTCCAATCTCGGCGCAAGTCTTCCAATTCCATTCGTTCGATCTCGCTCGCCGACAGACGATCGGATAGCTGCCTCATTTTCTCCGTCAACTCGTGGAAAAGACGAAAGCCAATAGGAGATTTATTTCTTCTGGACCTTGGGATTTCCACAACATTAAATTTTCCCTGTGACAGTCGTTCGACCCAAGCCAGGTAAAAGAATAATGGCTCGCTCATCACACGGCCGTACATGAAGGAAGCCCCGAAGAAAAAGGCCGAAAAAGCAAGAAAAAACGTAATTAATAAAAAAGAGTCGTCAAATAAGCCTGACCATACTAGTCTTGCTCCATAAAAGCTAATGTCGAATCCAAATAACAGCAAAAGGGTTATGGAAGATGCGACATAAGAAAAAAGCATCACGGCTACGATAACGGCAACATAGTGAAGCGTCAATTTCTTCTGCAGGTTCACTTGTCTGTCTCCTTCGGGGAGCTGAGGAGCTTATAGCCCATTCCCCTAATGTTGATAATCCATTTTGGATCGTTTGGATTCTTTTCGATTTTTTGCCGCAATCTCCGGATATGAACCATCACGGTATTCTCGTCCCCAATGCTTTCCAATCCCCAAATTTGCTCGTATAGGTGTGATATGCTAAAAATTTGATTGGGATGTTCACACAGAAATAACAAGAGCTCGAACTCTTTGGCCGGACAACTGACTTCCTGCCCATGTACCATCAATCTTCCCTCTTGTTTAAACAATTGGAATGCCCCAAAATCGTATACTTCTACTTCTTTGTCAGGGGCCTCTTGGAGTTTCGTCAAACTTTGACGACGTAATTGCGCTTTGATTCTTGCGACTACTTCTAGCGGATTAAACGGCTTCGTAATATAGTCGTCGCCTCCGATGGTAAGCCCCATAATCTTATCCATATCCATCGTACGGGCAGTCAAGAAGAGAATTGGAACCATGGTTACTTCACGGAGGCGCCGACACAGCTCAAAGCCATCCAAGTCGGGCAGCATAATATCGAGTACGATAAGATCAAAATCCGTTTCTTGAACGAGCTCAAGCGCTTCTTTGGCTGAAGTTGCAAAACTCACGTGTTCGAAGCCTTCTTTCGCTAACATGTAGTTCAACATATCTAGCAACCCAGCCTCGTCATCTACCAGGAGCAATCTACCATCCATATTCCCGCCTCCACTTAAACGAATGCTGAAGCTTTACTTACAACGCCTGAACCATTTGATGATGAGATAACCACTCAGGACACATCCTGATCCGATAAGTATAATTTTAATATACTTTTCTACAAGATCGAAGATATGATTCCATTGATCTCCGAACAGATAACCGATTGCAAAAAAAGCAATCACCCACAAACAAGTACCCGTATATGCATAGATTACGACAGTACGAAAAGGTAGACGAATGATGCCGATGAAATACCCGATAAATTGTCGAATTCCCGGAATGAAAAAGCTAATGAGCAGCAGCTTATTCCCGTTTTTCTTATAATAATCTCGTACCTTTTCCATAGAGGAGGGCTTCAGAAATAACCACCTGCCATAGCGTTCTAACAAGGGTGCTCCCAACTTATAGCCGATACAGTAAGTGAATGTTACTCCCCCTATTGATCCCGCTAACGCCATAGAAAAGGCCGGTATGACATCCAGTATGCCTTTATAAGATAAATACCCTGTGAATGTCAATGTACTATTTCCGGGGGGAATGGGCAATGCAATAAAGTCCAAGGGTAATCCAATCAACAACACCAAGTATCCGTATTGTTCAAACAAACGCTCGACTACTTCCATCATGTTCATCTTTGCTCCCTTTTGAATGGTGTTACATCATGTCACTTCACTCCCTACAGTTTAATCAAAGAATATAAACACGGCTGAAAGCCGTAATGAACATTAGCATAAATTCACCTGAACAGAACCTGAACAAATGAGTGCTCGCATGATGTTGGATTTCACCTCTGCAGCTATCGCTTCATTCCCGTCATCGACCTCTCGCATGAAAAAAAGGACACCAAGTCCTAAACAGACCTAGTGTCCTCAAATGGTTGGATACTGGAATTTTTACCGAACAATACTTGACGCTCACCGCTCCTCTAAGCTTCCTCAAGCGGCTTCACTTCAACGTCCTCACATCCACCGTGTTGGATAGGACATCCACTTCATTTGGAATGATCTCTTTCTCAAACATATAATCGGCCACCTCTTGCCAACGTTGGCGGACGGTGTCATCAATCGGGTCAAACGGGTATAAAGAGCCTTCCAGCTGCTGACGAGCCACAGGTTCGGAGACGCCTTGGATGTCCTGAATTAATTGGACGGTGTGATCGACGTCGTCGGATAGAAGCGCGGACTCTTCATTCAAGCCTTCGAACACTTCATGCACGAGCTCAGGATGCTCCTTCAAGAAGCCGTTTCGCACAATATACACCGTATCGTTCTCGGATTCGATGTCGCCTGCGGAAATGACCAGCTCTGCACCAAAGTCGACGAGCGCCACGGCAGTGAACGAACCCCATGTCGCCCAAGCGTCGACTTGCCCGCTTTCAAAGGCAGGTCCCGCTTCCGTTGGTGGAAGATAAACAATCTCGACTTCGCTTGCATCGAGTCCGCCTTTCTCCAGTGCTTTATATAGTAGGTATTCGCCCGTGCCTCCGCGGTTAACAGCGATTCTTTTACCTCGAAGGTCGGAAGGACCTGTAATGCCGGCTTCCGGCTTGGCCACAATGCCTTGATTATGAAGATCGCCTTGCTGCTTGGTAAAAATGGTGAATTCCGAGGAGCCTCCGACAAGAGCGCTGATGGCTGCCGTAATCGAGCCGATTGTGATATCGATCGAACCGGCGTTTAACGCCTCGATCGCTGGAGACATGGCGGCAAAACCGCCGGTTTTTTCAACTTTCGCCCCGGCTGCTTCCAGCCTTTTATAGAGAGGACCGCCTTCCTCAGATAAACTTAATGGCTGGGCACTGCGCAGTATGCCAAGACGAATGGGTACGGCCTCATCCTCAGCATTGGCTTGGTTCGCTTGGCCGGCTTTACCGCAAGCTGATAACGTCACTAACAGAATTACTAATAGTACATGTAAGCTTATTTTTCGCATAGGACACTTCCCTTTTTGCCGGATCATTTAGTGGATTTGATGAGCCCAAGTGAAAACCTTCTCCTGTTCTTCTTGCTTCTGTATGGTTGCGGCCTGACGGTCAACGCGCAGATGGGGCAGGATGTATTCTCCTACACGGTAAGCTTCTTCAAGCAATGGAACACCGGAGAAAATAAACGTTGAAATGCCCGCATCCTGATACTCTCTTATGCGTGCCAGAACGGTTGCCGGACTGCCTACGATCGTTGTGCCCGGACCTGGTCGTACCAGACTCATCCCGGCCCACAAATCCGGATAAATCTCGAGCTCCCGCGCGTCTTTCGGGATCTGACCGTTGTGATTGAGAAGCATGCGCTGCTGCCCCACCGAATCGCTGTTTCGAAGAATCGTCTGCATATGCTCCACGGTCTGCGGATCCATCGTCTTGAGCAGCCGGTCCGCTTCTTGCCAAGCTTCCTCATCCGTATCGCGCACAATCAGATACAGCCGGATGCCATACCGCATCGTACGGCCTTGCTCTGCCGCTAAAGCTTGAAGATCTTGAATTTTCTCTGCGACTTGCGGTGGCGTTTCCCCCCAGCTCAGATACGTGTCGATATGCTTGGCTGCTGTGAGATGAGCCGCTTGCGACGATCCGCCGAACCAGAGAGGCGGCGTTGGTTTCTGCGTGGAGGAGAGCTGTAAGGCTTTGCCTTCGGCGGTAATATACTTGCCATGGTAATCCAGGTTTTCCCCGGCCACCGCTTGTTTCCACACCTGAATCCATTCATCCGTGTAGGCATAACGCTCATCATGCCCAAGTGTTGAACCATAGGCGCGCATTTGCGCTGTGTTTCCGTTCACGATGTTTAATAATACGCGTCCTCCGGAAAAATCATCGAAGGTTTGCGCCATTTTCGCGGCCAGCACGGGCGAAATCAACGGTGGATGCACAGCGATCAGAAAGCGCATGTTGTTCGTGCTGGAAATGAGGGATGATCCAAGCACCCACGTATCATGCGGGCCCGTTGCCAGCAATGCGCCGGTAAACCCCAATTGGTCGACAGCCGAGGCAATCTGCCTTAGGTAAGGCAAATCGATTTTGCGCGCCCCCTCCGTTGACCAAGGACTGCGGCCATCCGGCGCGGTTAAATACCAATACACTTCAACGTTCTCTTTGTGTACAGCCATGCTATTCTCCTCCAATTTCTACGGGGACAGGTAAAACCGCCTCTGAAACGATTATTTCTTTGGGCAAAATGTGCTGACGTGCTAACAGATCGGCAACCCGCTGCTGTTCAGTTATGAATTCTTCGGTAATCGGCTGCAGCCCCCAAGGTCTCCGCTGAAGCGCGGCTTCCCATGAATCCACGGAAGGCCAATGGGGCAGGTCCCGGGTAAAAAGCTCTGCCGCTTCGCGCGTATTTTCCTGAATCCAACCATCGGCCTGCTGCAGCGCTTCGACAACGGCCTTGAGCAATTGCGGCCGATTCGTCGCAAAATCCCGGCTGGCAAACCATACGGAACGATGAGAGATATGGGATTCAAGCGGCACCAGCGTACGAATGAGTCCTTTGTTATGCAGCTCCGTCAGCTGCGGATCGTTGCCGACCCAAGCCTCCACTTCGCCGGCCAGCAATGCCTTCGCCCCATCATTGCCTATATCAACTCGAGCGACATCATCATAAAGAAGGCCTTCTCTATCTAGCGCGGTTGCCAGAAAGCTCGTATGCCATGACCCTTCGGAAAGCGCAATGCGCAACCCTTTCAAATCTGCAACGGATTGCACCGGCGTTGCTTTGCGAACGACCAAAGCTCCGCTAGCTGTACGAGGATTAGATACCGCAACGTACACAATATCGATATCCGAAGCTTGCGCGGTTAACGGCGGCGTAGACCCTGTACCTCCAAAGTCGATTTCTCCCGAAGCGATACGTAGGGGCGTCTTCGCTCCATCGGTGTAATCGACCCAAGCAACGGATGCGTCATGGTCTTTAAGAATTTCTTCTAAAAAGCCTAAGCGGCGCAATACGAATAACGAATGATTATTGGGATGAACGCCGATGGTTACGTCTGCTTTACTTTGAGTCATATGAGGGACACTCCTTTAGTAATGTTATATTCAGCCGCAGCTAACGGTTCTGGAAGAATCCAGTCCCATACGTTCACGGGATTCGGGAGGAAACCATGCTCGAACAGGAACCTGCTCTGGGCATCAAGCGCTGTTAAATAGTCTTCGCGCAGTGCCGGTCGAAGCGAAATATTGCGATAAGCGGATGCTACATATTCGGATGAAGCGCCGGTTTCCTTCGTAACGACCCGAATGAAATCATCGGGATGATCTTTGGACCAATCCGCGGCGCGAAGCAGAGAAGTGAGAATCTGTTCCACAACATGTTCCTGCTCCGTCAAGGCCGTATCGACCGTCACGGTTCGGGGCACGCCATTGTTGACTCGGACCAGCGGATCCGGATGGAACCCGAGCTCGATCACTTCCTTCACGGCAACCGTACGAGCGGCCTCAAGCCCGGTAGCTCCTTTGACAAAAACGGCATCGACTTCACGCCGCTGCAGCGCCTCGATCTCGGTATGCCATGAATCCCTTCTTCCTTCAGGAACCGCCTCAAGATGAACGATGTTGACATCATCCAGCGTAAGATTCGCCAGCGAGAGCGCATTATGAAAACCGCGAAGCGCTTGGGCCGCTCGAAAATCAATCTCTAAATAACGATGGCGAGGAATTCCGATTCGTTTTCCACGCAAATCGCCAGGCTCATGAATATCCGAGTCAGGAAGGGTGAGGATCGCTTGATATTCATCGACCCAGCTTAGTCCGATCAGTCGCGTATCGCTCCCGGTTGAGCGTGCCCATAAAGCCGGAATGTTGCCTCCTTCCCGCACCAGGAAAGGCAAGGTGTGATTAAAATGCGCATCAGGCAAAGCATGACTGGTGTCTCTCGTTAGTTCCGCCGCCGTACATCCGGACTTTTCAAGCTCCTGTTGAAGAAGCCCGAGGTCAAGGGCCAAACTGGCTGCTGTCGGAACCGGGCAGCGTGTAATCCTGATTTCCTTCACGATTTCTTGCGGGTTATTGATGTTAGGCATGCTTTCGGGCTCCTTTCTTTTTTCGGTTTCACGTCCGGTCAAAAGTCCTCTTGTGATCCACCTCCTTCAAGAAATGGTTATCGGTTTCCCCTCCAAGCGGGATGGTGTTAGAACCTATGATCCTTTCTTTAAGGGATAGGGGAGGTCTTCTGCTTCATGTCGGCTTGCCATTTCGGTTATGCCCATGACCCGTTTCAGGATGTGATCGATGAATGCTGCCACTTCGGCATTTCCCCGTTGACGCGGACGCGAGAAAGGGACGGCTCGATCCATCGCGATACGGCCTTCTTCAATGAGCACCACGCGGTTGGCCAAAACGACAGCCTCTTCGACATCGTGTGTAATCAAGACGGTCGTGAATTGCTGCTGCTGCCACAGCGATTCGATTAATTGCTGCATTTCAATGCGGGTCAATGCATCCAGCGCTCCTAAAGGTTCATCGAGCAGCAATAATTTGGGCTGGCTGGCGAGCGCTCTTGCTAAGGCGACTCGTTGTTTCTGGCCGCCAGACAGTACGGACGGCCATTCATTGGCCCGTGCACTCAGCCCAACCTGCTCTAAAGCGGCTTCAGCTTTATGACGGTCTTCTTTTCGAAGTCCGATCGCAACATTATCGATGACCTTATCCCAAGGCAGCAGCCTCGCATCTTGAAACATCATGCGAGTTTCGGGATGTACTTGCTGAACCGGATGGTCATTGATCCATATGTCTCCTGACGTGGATGGTTCCAATCCGGCGATCACGCGCAATAGCGTGCTTTTCCCGCAGCCGCTTCGCCCGATGATGGCAATGAACTCTCCTGGCTTCACGTCCAGCTCAATGCCTTGAAGTACAGGTTGTTCGCCAAAGCTTTTCTGTAATCTTGTTGTACGAAGATGTACACCATGGGTAGAGGAATTCAGGGTCGACACATCCTTTCAGAGCTTACTTTTGATAGTTCGGGTTCCATTGTAAAAACCGCTTTTCTAAGAGCTTAGCGATGGAATCGGCCAGCTTTCCAAATAAGGCATAAAGCAAAATGGTAAGCAGAATGATGTCGGTTTGCATGTATTCTCTTGCGTTCATGGCCAGAAAGCCGATACCCGAATTCGTAGCGATCGTTTCGGATACGATTAGGGTCAACCACATGATGCCTAAAGCGTAGCGGAGTCCGACTAGAATGGAAGGCAGTGCGCCAGGCAGAACGACTCTCCAAAAGAGCGAAGCGGAGCGCAGCCCGTATACGTTCCCCATTTCGACCAATCCGTTGTCCACGGAGCGGATGCCGTGCAGGGTATTGATGTAGACCGGGAATAACACGCCGATCGCGACCAAAAATATTTTCGACTCCTCGCCAATGCCGAACCATAGAACGACTAGCGGAATCATCGCCAGATGAGGAACATTGCGTACCATTTGAATCGTTGTATCCAACAATTTTTCAGCGATGGAGGATAAGCCGTTTATAAAGCCAAGCACAAGACCGATCCCCCCGCCGATTAAGAAACCCATGAATGCTCTTTGAAAGCTGATCGAGATATGTTCGATTAATTCTCCTGACAACAGCAACTCCCTGAAAGAAAATAAAACGTCTTGAGGCAGGGGGAGGATTTTCCTCGATATCACATCAAGATTGGATAAGATGGACCACAGAACGATTAGTAAGATGGGGAGAACCCAAGACAAACATTTTCCGATCAATGGATTGGAAAGGAACTTTCTCATCACTTCAACTTCACCTAGCTTTCAAAAAGAGGATGATCAACAATAAAAGGCCACAACTCCAGCAGAATATCCTGCTGAGGCCGTGACCTCCATTTGAATGGTCGGTATCTTTTTAATGCTTAATTATTCCTATAAGTTTAATATGGATTTGATTATACTTCTCGGTTTTGGTTTCGTCAACCGGAATTTCGGATGTATTCATTTCGTGAAAGAGAATTAACTTATCTTGACCCCAATCGTATTGACGATGACACATTGTTAGTTGAAAAGGTGATGCAGAGGCGATATTTAACTGAGCTTATCTAGGGTATGATCAATGCGGATTCACACCGTCAACCTATTTTCTAAGAAGGTATCTCAAAAACGTTTTAACAAAAATAGGACCTTTCTTTTGAAGGAGTTGTTTCATATAGAAAAAAAGAAGCCTAGATAATACTACTAAGCTTCTTTGAATACCTAATTTGAATCATGAATTATGATTGTACAGATACTCGATAATTATATTCTGTAATCCGTTACTGTACTTCATTTCAAAGTAGATAAGGCCAAGAAATATGGCAATCAGCATCAGTAGAACAGACACGATAATTCGAAACTTGCCCATTACCAATTATACCCTACGTTAAATGTGTTATCTAAATCCAACATATGTTGAACGGCGCTGTGCCATTCCGATACATGTGCATATAAAGATGAGCTAGTCACTGTGAACATGAGCGATGCAGCCAAACTTAGTCTAAACAATTTCTCCTTAATCTTAGACATTTCTTCATGCTCCTATAATTTTTTGATCAGGAAAATGATCGTATAAAGTAGAAAACATATAAAATCATTTACCATGTCTATTAATATTTAACAACGGAAATTGAACAAAAGTTATAAAAATATTAGAATTTTTTAATTATTTGGTGTCGATTAGGCAAATGGGTATTTAAACATTATGCTGACTCTTCCTTACTAATCAGTTAAATGGCTAGAATATAAAGTACGGTGAAAATCACGGCTAACCTTTTGCGAAGGATGGACCACACAACCTATAAGTCAGATAGGGAAAACGCAAGGAATACATTTACGATTCAACGGATTGGATGTGAAGTTTCTACTCTGGACTGCAATGATACCTTATTCCTGGGCACATCTTCAAATCTGCAGTATATTTAGAGAAGTAGATGATACCCAAACGCATCACGAGGAGGTTGACCCAACTAAATGGAAGCGAATATAGAAACACTTCTCCGTATATTGGGAGAGCATCATAAAGAGGCCCACGGCATTTCGGAAGCGGACATTCAGGCTAAAGAACAAAGCCTTGGCTTTTCGTTGCCGACTGCATTGCGGGAATATTATAATAATTTGGGACGTTCCCCATATATCACCCAAGGGTGCAATAACCAATATGAACCGCTCCTGCTGCAGGACGTGTTCATTCCCGATGATACTTTTTTTACGACAGACAAGGCGTTTCTGGTCTTCTATCAAGTGGAGGAGTCCGTGATCTATTGCGGGATTCGCATTCAGGATTTGGAGCAGGAAGATCCACCGGTTTACCTGTGCGCGTGGAATTCCCCTGATTGGCAGCTGGAAAATCGATCGCTTCAACGTTTTCTCGCTGGCAAGGCAATGGTTCAGTTAGGAGTTGAGGATCGGCTGCCCTATTGGGCCATTTTTGATGAGAGCATGTGGGGCTTGTCCGATTATTGCAGCAGTATGCATTTGGAGCGAGAGCATGAGCTAGAAGAAGGGTCGGAGCTGAACGCATGGAAAATCTACGTAAAGGACGATGTGCTGATCGTATGTGAACTCGACGTATCCGAAGAGGAAACGGATGAACTGTTGGCCGTATATCTGGTCTCGTTTCAGCGAGCAAGTATGGAGAGGTTGCTGAGCGAGATGGGGAAAGTAACCAACTTGCCTTCATATCGTACGAATCTGTAAGCACAGTGATAGGTTGAGGAAGCGAGTACCACAAGTAACGGCGAATGGTTGATATGGTTATGGTCCAATAGATTGAATGGGGAAATATATTGTAGATTCGTTTGCATCTCGAGAGAGGTGCTTTTTTTTGTTATAAGGTTCTTGACGATTTCTTCACTAATTACAGCAAGATCTGAAAAGTAAGAGGAGGCTATATTTGTTAAGTTATATTCGACAAACATAATAAGGAAGGGGCCCTTAGCAAAAAAAAATCAAAATAACCTTAATGGATAGTTGGAGTCAAAACCTGTCATGTCGAGAAAGGACTTGGCGATCATGTGATTAATATCTAGAAGTGGAGGAATCATCGTGAATATAGAGCTCAATACAGAGGTAAGTAAATCAATAATAACGGCACATGTTCTCAACCGGTGGTCAGGATTTATGGCAATAATAGCGGGGATTCTATATATCGTCATTCAGTTTATCCACCCAACAGATGATATCTCTTCTGTGCACACAAACTCTTGGGTAGTGGTGGCATGCCTGACTATGGCTATGTCGTTCTTTAACCTGATCGGAATTACGGGATTCTATGTACGCCAAGCGAAAGAAGCGGGGTGCTTTGCTTGGTCGGTTTCCTTTTGTTCAATCTGTTCTGGTTAATCTCATTCATTTTTAGTTTCATTGAAGCATTCGTTTTGCCGTTGTTGACAAGTGATGCTGATAAGTTTGTGGTAGGAATGGTTGGGCTCTTTGGAGAAACAGTCAGCGAGGTTAATCTGGGGATCTTCCCAATAATAGCACCGCTCGCGGGTATATTGTATATGCTAGGAGGTCTCCTGCTAGGCATCGCCGCATTACGTGCCAGAGTCTTCCCCCGCCCAGCAGCAATTCTGCTGGCTTTCGCTGCTGTAGTGACCTTTGCCGCTGCAATCATTCCCCATCCGTTTGATCGGGCATTGGCGATACCGATGGGCGTTGCTCTGATATGGATCGGATATATTATTTGGTCGGAACGTAAGTAAACATCGAATTAGAGATGTCTTCGATCTTACCTATATGGATGAAAATAATAGTTTCTCTGACGGTTTGGTTCCTCAGTGCAACATTAAATGTCCAGATCGTCAGGAAGTTTCTTGATGGGTGCATAGATATGGTAGGCTGAATCCAGATTGTGGACGTCATTAAAAACCTGGATAAGTTCAATATCCGATTGATCGGACTCTTGCTTGGAAATTTTTAGGAATCTTGCATAGTCTGTTTTGAGCACTTCTCCAATATCAAGCAGGTCACCAAAATAGTTGAACCTCGCACAAAAAATAGTCGGTACATCAACCGTGAAATAAAAGGGTTTATGAATTTGAATGTCACTTGGAATTCCGAACAGCACTTTGAAACGGGTTGAATTGGGTTGACAGTTTGAATAAATGACAAAACAAGAACCATTTATGTTCTCATCAATATGATTCAGCAGCATTTTTGAATGGGAGTGAATCTTCTGCTTGTAATCATCGGTGGCTAGGTCTACTTCAAAGGCAATCCCGCTGATTCGGGTCTCATTGAACTCTGTCAGAGTGAAGTCCGTGACGATATCACCATTCATATTTTTAAATGGTCTTTTAACTACAGTAGGTATTGGAGTCGGAGTGATCGGTTTGAACCCTGCTCTAAGCGAGCTTGGAGCTACGCCGTAATGTTGTTTGAATGCCCGGGTGAATGAGGCCTGCGTACCAAAGGCTAACTGATAAGCAATATCGGTTAGTGACAAGTTGTTGTTATAAATGAGTGATAAAGCGGCATTCAATCTTCTAGATAGGATGTACTGATTTAACGAACAGCCTATCATGGCAGAAAAAAGCCTATGAAAATAAAATTTGGACATATTGAAAGTAAGCGCAACGGATGACACGGATAAAGGCTGTTCTAAATTTTCCTCAATATGAATCAATGCTTGTTCTACTATCCTATGATGGTTCATACTAACTCCTTCGTCACGCGCTCTAATTTTTTGTGCTAAGTATACCACACGCGTTATACCGCTTAGAAGGCAATTCGCAATCTACTAACCAAGTATGTCACTACTGCTGGGATACATTAGTTGGTATTATGGAAAATTGATTAACTGACCGATTCTGTCAGGGATAAAGGGTTATAATTAGTTTTAAATAAGTCGATGTGTTATGAGCGGTGCTATATATTGGTTTAGGAGGAACGATAATGGATTGGAATTACTATGATACATTTATTACCGTTGCTGCAGATTGCCCTGTTGAGACTGGTACGCAGCCGCCGGACAAGAAAGACGGAAAAACCAAGCCGGGTATCGAGTTTGAGTTAATCACGAATAATCCGTACGCCTATACCCAGGAGGAGCTCTTGTACGAAGTGCATATCCGGCACAAAAACATTCCGGAGACGGAGTTAGCCGAGAGAGGGAACCAGATTCGAGACGAGTTTTTTAGGAAGCCGCAACCATGCTTGAGAGCATCAATGCTCCCGAAGAAATACGGGTGGGGGATTCATTTCAATGCGAAGGGGCAAATCGCGATCGTTCCTGTGGAATCCCCCGACTATTGGCGCTTTGTGGAAGGAGCCAACGGGAAGGTGAAGCTGCTCGCCGCCATGAGGAACAAGAGGAAGTGAGTGCAGTCACAGGTTCAGTAAACACATGTTTGATTTGATCTGTGTCACCCATACAAAAAAACCACCCCTAAACGACAAACGTAGTCTCTTTAGGGGCAGCACCATTTAACTTACATATAACTCCAATTGCCTCGCCCTACAACCTACTTCGCACTCGGCAGCAATTTATTCAACAAGATCGCTGCAAGCGAAGCAGCCAGAATCGGTGATCCGAGTAAATACTGCACGAACGTAGGCAGTGTGTACAAGAAATCTTTAGGAATAAGTACTAACGCTAACGTTAAAATCATCGGGATAGCAATAATGTACATTTCTTTTTCCCCGATTTTCACGTTCTTCATGACCTGGATCCCGTTGATCGAGATGATGCCGCAGACGATGGCGAATACGCCGCCGATGACCGCGGTTGGGATCGAGGAGATCAGCGCGGCCAATTTGCCGGAACAGCCAAAGAGGACAAACCATCCGCCTACCGCCAAGAAGACCCGGCGACTGGCCACACCCGTGATGGAGATAATGCCTGCATTGGTGGAATAGCCGGTAACCGGCGTCGAACCGAGTCCCGAAGCAATCAGGCAGCTAATCCCTTCGCCAATCACCCCCCGGTTAATGTTCTTATCCGTTAACGGTTTATCAATGACGTTACTGATGGCAAACCACGTACCCGTTGTTTCCGCCAGAAGTACGAGATAAATGATGACCATGGTGATAATCGCCGAGAAGTCGAACGAGAAACCAAAATCCTTAAACGGAATCTGCGGCATGCTGAACCACTTGGCGTTTGCGACTGCGCTGAAATCCAGCACACCCATAAAGTTGGCTGATATACATCCGATAATTAATGCAACCATCACGGACGTAACGCGGAATATCGCGCCTCTTGTTCGGAACAGAGAACCCAGGATGACGAACAGGATGAGTGCAGCCGCTGAGATCAGGGCCAGCAGCACATTCTGATTGATGGTAGCGTCCGTGGCGCCGTAGATATTGTCTCTGATGGCAACAGGCAATAACGACAGACCGACGATGAAGATGATCGTGCCCCCGACAATGGGAGGGATGAAGGATTTAACGATTTTATTGAAAACTCCCGTATATCCCAAAATAATGACGAGGATCGCGCCAATCAAGCTCGCGCCCAGTACGGAACTCCAACCCATCTCCCCTCCGCCGCTGGCGGCATAGATGGCGACAATCGCGCCGAGTGGAACATAGGAAGGACCCTGCGCCATCGGCAGCTTCATACAGAAATACGTTTGCACGATCGTGGCAAGCCCGGCCGCAATAAACGTGGATTGGATCAATGCGCTGGACTGATTAGGCGCTAAGCCGATTAACATGGCAATCAGGAAAGGAACGACATAGACGTCCATCGCGACGACATGCTGTAAACCGAGAATGGCGGATTTCCCGAAAGATATTTTGCCATCGGGAGGTACCGTTAAATGCTGTGACTTCGTTTGCTCGTCATTTTGCTTGTCTGCTTGTGTATTCACTCCGCTGGACACCTCGAATGTTAGGATGAATTGCTTTTTGAACAACCTCTATCTTTCTTAACGCGTATGAACCTTTTCCCCTTGCACCCACACCTCGCGGATATGCTCAGGACGTGCCAGATACATGATTTTCTGAAAAATATCTTGTGCGTCTTCATTCTCATCAAAAATCGGCAGCTTGGCGGATGGAAGTCTCGTATCGATCACCTGCACATCCCATGCGTAGTTTTCTTGAATGCGGCCGATCGGCAGGCTCAGACTTTCGCCGCCTCCGGCCGTAGCCAGATAGAATGCCTCATGGACCGTAATCCGCGACTCGGGCACGCCGCGAGCTTCCGCAGGAAGGGAGGTGTTCACGCCATCTTCCAGCATCCTCGAGGACATTACGGCCTGTCTTATATTATCGAAAAGACTCGGTGAGAAGCCGCCGGATAGATCCGAGCCTAAACCGATCTCCACATTTTTGGCGTGGAAGCGGGCGACCGGGATGACGCTGTTGGCGAAATACGCGTTGGATATCGGGCAGTGCGCGATCGCGGTGCCGGTGTCAGCGAACAATTCGGCATCCTGGTCATCGAGAAAATTACAATGAGCCATGACCGATTTATCGCGCAGCAAGCCAAAATCATGCAGGGCAAACGCATCGTTTTTCTGGAATCGATCTTTCACATAATCGTGCGCCCAATCGCTTTCGCTGCAGTGGGATTGCACATACGTATCGTATTTGGCTGCCAGCTCGCCTAGCCCCTTCAGCCCCTCATCGGTGCAGCTTGGAATGAAGCGTGGGGTCACGACGGGATACACGCCTTGTTTGGTAGTCTTGGCGAGCTCCTGTACAGCGATAATAAATTCCTCCGTATCCGCCAGTGCCGTGGATGTGTCCGCATCGCGGTAGTAGTCCGGATTCTGCTCGGGATCGTCCATGACGACCTTTCCGACAAGTCCGCGTTGGCCTTTGCTCGCACAGATCTGGGCTAACAACAAGCTGGCTTCTTTATGCACCGTGGCAAAATAAAGCGCCGTCGTTGTTCCGTTGGCCAGCAGGGTGCTTACCACATCGTCGTAAACCTGTTGCGCAAACGCCAGATCGGAGAATTTGGATTCCAGCGGGAACGTATACGTATTCAGCCAATCGTAGAGCGGAATGTCCAATGCGGTTCCGGATTGAGCCCATTGCGGGGCATGAACATGCAAGTCGACAAAACCAGGCAGGAAATACTGTCCTTCCTCTAGTCGATGAAAGCTGTCGGTGCCTTGATACGTATCCAGCAAGGATTGATAGTCGGCGTCTTCCGGTGCCACGACTCGCTCAATCATGCCGTCCGTGTTGATGCAGTAAAGATAGTCTCTCAATACTTGAATTTCTTTGGGAGATTTGCTTGAAAAAGAAGTCCCTTGAAATAATAACATATATTTACTCATTTTTACCGCCTTAATGTTCGTTTTTTGGAGCGCTTTTGTCATTATAGTCCGTTAAAAAAGAGATGTCCATAGTTTAAAGGCGAATAGATATGAGCTTGAGTTATTAACGAAGATTCCATAGTGATGACAGGTCAGGAACTCGATTGTTTAATTCTGTGTATGGTAGATTATTAAGAGGTGACTAAAGGAAATGAAAATGAAATAGAGAGTAGGACCGTCGGCGGGTTTTCATTACACAATGATGAATGTTAAAGGAGTTCCTGTAGATGAATAAAATTATGACGGTTAGTCTTGCATTTGATCACAAGGAAGAGGGGACGATCTTAGTAGGTATAAATCCTGAACTTGATTCCTTGTCGCATCCCGAAATTAAATCGATGATAGGGGATCGGATCATCTTAAAACATGGTGATCATGAAGCTATACAAGAAGTTCAATCGATACAGATTTCAACTTCGATGGCCAATAGAAAAAACATAGGTATTTGTATCGGTAAGAATATATCAGCAAAGGATATTCATATAGGTTCTAATGTATATACACTTAATTGAGTGATTTACGACTGAATCACCTTTGAGATGTGTGGGTCTTCATGAAAGATGGCTGTTGACGTAAAACGTCCGCAGCCTTTTTTTGTATAGAGAAAAGGATATCAGCCGGCCCCCACAGAATAACTTGAAGCTGCCATCATTTTTGAGACTTGAAGGGGATTTAAAATGAAGACAAAATTGATCATGGTCGAAGGTCTGCCGGGTTTCGGCAAATCGACGACGTCCCGTATGATTTATGATATTTTAACCGAACGAAATATTGAGACCAGGCTTGTGATGGAAGGGGATGTTGACCACCCGGCGGATTATGAGGGAACGTCGTGTTTGACTGAAGAAGAATTCGGGCGGTTGCTGCAAGCCACAGGCTCCTTTAAAGAAATATGGATCGAACGAGCCGCCAAAAAAGGCAGCTGGAATCTCATACCCTACCAGAAGCTGAAGAACGAATACGGCACGTCTTTTCCGGATGATCTATATCATTCCTTGTCCAAGCAGGATATTTACGAGCATCCGCTGGATCTCAATAGAAGATTCATCACCGAGCGGTGGGAGGCATTTGCAGAGCAGGCGTTGCAAGAGCCCGCCGTTATGATTTTTGAGTGCTGCTTCATTCAGAATCCGGTGACCGTTGGCATGGTGAAATATGATGCGCCGGATGACCAAGTGATGGACTACGTGCTAGGGCTGGAAAAAGCAATCCTTGGCCTGAATCCCGTATTGTTCTACATTGAACAGGACAACCTGGAATACGCATTCCGCAAGGCCATCCGGGAACGCCCGGGGGCTTGGTCCACAGGATTCGTCCATTATTACACTCAGCAGGGATACGGCAAACAGCGCGGTCTGGAGGGCGTTGAAGGGACGTTGGAAGTATTGGAGGCCCGGCGCAGGCTGGAGTACCGGATCTTGGACAGTCTTGGACTGAACAAGGAACGAATCAACAACTCCCATTATGATCAAGAGACGTACAGAACCATGCTGAGGAACAAGCTGAAGCTGCATGGGGTCATCCAATAGTATTATTTTCGTAGATAAGAAAGGACGATTTGATGAAAGGTCTTCTAACGATCATGCTGCTCTATATGACGGCTCTATTAACAGGCTGCGAGAACGAACCCGGTTGGGAAACGATGCAGCTGCTGGACGAGAAGGTTGTTGAAATTCGGATTTTGGTATTTGAGTCATGGGACGAGATGAACGGGGACACATTGTTTTCTTTCAAGGAGGCAAAGGCTGTAAGTACATTTGAGGAAGCGATCCGTACGGCCCGCAAGCAGCCAGATGATGCCAAAAGAACGGATCCGGATTACGACGTGATGGTCATCTATGATCAGCAATCCCCGATTCATGCCATTAAGCTGTGGTTGGGGGAAGAGGGTCAGGAAAGTGTGTTTAGCTACGGTTTCAGAGATGGGGAAGAAGCTGTATATGTGACATCAGCCAAGCATACCGATCGGATGAGAGAACTCATTTTGCAAGAGGGGCGTTAAGGCCGATATCGGAGTCCCGTTCTTTTTCTGTAAGTGTTGGAGATTATACCGAAGACAGATTTAGTAGGTTATTCGATCCGTATATCTGTCTTTGGGAACAATAAATAACGCCGAACGCCTCATATCCCATAAAATAACGACTTAGACGTATAAAATCAGGGGATTGGGAGATGAATGAATACATCATTCAGGAGGCGATGAAGTGAAAAAGAAGACCAACAAGTTAAAATATATGGCTGGAGCATTTCTTGCCGGAGCCCTGCTGTTTACAGGTATTTTGTTCGCTGCTGCAAATCCCGAAGGAACTTTAACTGCGATTAAACACACGATGTCTAAAATAAGCTACTACGTGAACGGCAAGGACAACTCCACCACGGACGATCCATTTGCACAACAAGGGACGGCGGCCTCGAATTCCGAGACTCCTACCGGGAGCAGCGATGTACCTGCTCGTATGGTTTCGGATCCGGTTAATCAACCCGTGTTCTGGGACCAGGCTTTCAGGAAGGAATCTCAGGGGCATCTCGAAGTCCAGCTGTACAATGCGGCGGGGGAGTCTGTCGGTTCCGCTATCTTGGAGCAGATCAATGACGGGGTGAAGGTGAAGATCACCGCATCCGGCCTCACACCAGGCAAGCATGGGTTCCATGTACATGAGAACACGATCAAAGATAGGGATTTCAAATCTGCCGGTGGGCATTTTAATCCGACCGACAAGCATCATGGCCTCAAGCATCCGCAAGGAAGCCATGTTGGCGATATGCCGAATCTGGTCGTAGGCGCCGACGGCACCGTGGAAGCGGAGACCATCATTCAGCATGGCACCCTTGAAAAGAACCAGCCAAACTCGGTGCTCGGACGCTCGCTGATCATTCATGCCGGTGAAGATGACGGCGTAACCGATCCATCGGGCAATTCCGGCGACCGGGTGGCCGGGGGGAATATTCCGGAGTAATCCTGCAAGCTACAGGTAACATGTGGCTTGTAGCATATGAATGCCGGTGTAAGACGCATCTCTTTAGGAGGTGCGTTTTTTGTGATGGTTGTGTGGCGGGACGGTAAGAGGAGAACGTATTCTTAGTTACCGAGCAGGCCGTTTGAAGAACCCGATGGTCTGACTGGCTGTGGACGTAATCGAGACAAGCTCCCAACCGTAACGTCCCCAATGAGACAAAGCTTCATCGAGCATCCAGTTGCCTTGGTCCAAGCATTCGCCGAGCGACACATCCGTTGCATATTCCCACCTCGATGCGTATGACGGATGATCACCCGGAAGAGGAAGAGGATCATCGACACGATCCCATCGAACTCGATTGGATGGCTTCGATAATGCGGCAATAATATCCTCTCGCGCTGTAGCTTCTAATCCAATAAACCGAGGTGACCTAGGCATGAAAAAAGCAGTGTGCGAATGGTACACTTGTAAAACCATCGTTCCGAGCGGTGTCCCATCTGCCATATGGACAGGGTACCAAATACAACGTTCCCGCTCCTCTGGCGGCCCCCAGTTCTCTATCGAATTCTGCAGGTTAAAACCGGGCTTAACCACGTAGCCGTCCGTAATTAATTGTTCGGATACTATAGCCATGAACGCTTGAATCCACACCCCGTAAGCCCTATCACCATGCATTTTAAACATGTGCTCCAACTCTTCCTGCTTCTCTTCATAGACAGCTCGCCAAGCAAGGGATAGCATTTGTTCCGCACTTCGAATCATTTTGTAAAGCAAGTTGGTTGTCATAAAAACATCACTCCTGAATTAATCTAACAAAGTTAGATAATAATTTAATATCGTTAGATTAATTTGTTTGTGTTATACTTGTCAAGGATTATTTTAGGAGGTTGGTTATGGCACGAAGACGAATTCATCCCACACAAAAATCAGAAAACGGACAATCCGAACCGCTGCATATCCCTCTCGATCTTCCTCGAATTATCACGACTGCCTTGACGCTTTTGCAGGCTGAAGGCCTAGAGCCCATTACGATGCGCAAAATCGCCGATTCACTTGGCGTCAAAGCAGCGTCCCTATATTACCATGTCAAAGATAAAGAACAATTGCTGCATTTATTAGCGGAGAAGATCAGTTCTGAGGTCGAAATGCCAATCGACGCGATGGATTGGCGAGTCCAGCTTACACAGTGGGCGACGAATTTTCGACATGTTCTCGGTCAATATCGCGATGCTGTGAAGATTATGAATGCAACCATCTCCGCGACACCTCAGCGCCTATCCCATATTGAATTCTTATTTCGTGTATTCACGGAGGAGGGATTTCACCCCCCGCAAATTCCATGGCTTGCATCCATGTTGAAGAACTATGTGTTCTCGTTTGTAGATGAAGAACATCGCCACATGGCTCGTGCGGAACGGGAACTCGCGGATCTGGAACAGATGGGGAAGAACCAAGCCGTGAAATTTCAGGCCCTCTCGGGTGCAAATTATCCACATGTGATCCAACTCGCGGAATATACGACTTCAGTTGATATGGATCAAGAATTCCAGTACGGCATTCAGGTATTACTAGATGGGTTCGAGGCACAGCTTGCAAGAGCTCAAGACTGAAGAACACCCAAACAACATAAATTTGTCGGAAGCTTTAGCATTCTTTGTATTTGATAGAACTATTAAGTTCCACCGACACATTTTCCTATCATTCTGTTCAAATTGTGAAGGTGAAGCGCCATTGGAGATTAGAGATAATCGGGAGTTATTGATACGTGCTAAAATAGAACCATCATAAACTGCTATTGGAGGTATCTATCATTGATCATTCAACTGGGCGATTTTGAAGTGAATTCCGGACAATTGGTTGTCGCGGATCCGTGTTATGAATTGGATACGAACATTATCATCATGGGCGTGTTGGAAGCTGTATTGAATGGAACGTGGGCCTCGGAAGTGGAGAAGGTAGAGATCCCGGATTGGGGCGAAGCCAACGCCAAGCTAACGGCTTACCATCACTCGGCAGCTGAACAGGGGGCTTTCCTGGAATGGATCAAGTGTCCTTTTGTAGCTGGGGTGGATAGCGGGCAAGCCGGGATTTTTGATATTCAGAAGTACCGAATTCCGGACGCTGATGCGACATCGGATAGCTCGGATACGGATAGTGATTGGTATCTTGCATGCTGCGACATCACCGAGAGCGGAGAAGAGGCGGGTGTCCTGGATGGAGGCGTCGTATCTCGTACCGGCATGGGCGATGGTGCATACGGCGTGTATAAGGCCGTGAATGAGCAGAATCAGGTAGTTGGCGTAAAAATTGTGTTTATTAAGAGCTAGGATACATCCGCACCGACTAACGCATCGTAGGTCGGTACATGACGTTCACGTGTCTTTAGGCAGCGGGACAGTCGAAATAATTTTTATAAGGGGTGGTTCCTATAGAAGGAATATGCATTAAACCGATTCATAAGTTCAAGGATGAAGAACAAAATGAACTTGGGGAGTGTGGATATTCCTCAAACTCAAAGTACAAGGTGACTAAAATTGAAAATGAAGAAAGAACCACGATCGACATTCAATTAGTAGAGCTTGAAGAGCCGTATCATAAAAAATAGATCGATCAAGATGACGATTGGGAACTTTACAGCAAGATCGCTCCCATGGGATATGCACTAGGTTCATACATAGGTGCTCGATTAATCGGGGTAGTAATCGCTGAGGATATAAAGTGGAATAATAATATTTTGATTTGGCATTTCCAAGTCTCGGAAGGCTATAGAAGAATGCGTGTTGGCAAACAGTTGATGGATGAATTAGTACGTCTTGCAGAAGGAAGCGAAATAGGAGCAATAAACCTGGAAACGCAAACCACGAATGTACATGCTATAAGGTTCTAAAGAAAATGTGGATTTGAAATTGAAGCATTGATTTATCCTATTACACCAATCATGATGTTGTAGATGGGGGGTGGCTATAGCCCGTAGACCCGATATGAGGCATCCAACGGAAGCTTGCAAAGGTTGTATCCTTAAATGACGGAACTGTTCCAACTTTATCTATTAAAAATTGGTTAATAAATCGTTTGAAGTGCTTGGTTTATCACCTGGGAGGCCCTGCCATTTCAGATAAGCCGTATGGTTAGAAATTTCATTGGCTCTTGAAATTGATGACATATCTGATATAGCTTTCGTTATGGCCTTAATGTTAATGTATGTATCAGAATAAACTGTTCCATAACACCTTTTATCAAGGGTTGGATAATTACTTTAAGGTCATTGGAGCATTGGACCATGGCGATTTGGGCATATTGCAATATCTACACTATCTCTTCTGGACAATGAGGATGTAACGATTAAGTTTAACAAACTTTTTGAGGGACTAAGTGATAATGATAAATTTTTAGTGGGAAATGTAGAAGACGGCTTAAATACGGGGCATTTATTGGCATAAAATAGTCCCCCACTATATTGGTGTTAGTCCTGGGGATATAAAAGAAGACTGTCTCAAAAGAGTCTTAGCTAACGACCTTTTGGGACAGCCTCTCATAACACGATGGATGGATACGTTAGTTCGACGCTTCCAGTTTAAGTGGACACATCCTGTCCAAATTTGTGACATGAAGGTAATCCTAGTTCGAATCATTGCTTAAATCGTGGATAAAGCCGTTTTAGAGCCTGTTTTAAAATTACCGTTGTTCTAAGGCGACCGAAGGCTCAGCAGCCGGGGAATTTCCTCCCGCGATGACACTCGCGTGAAGGCGATGCCAAGGAAAGGCGACTCCTCCCGATCCGCCGCGACAAAGCCGACGCGATCCGGCCCGACCGCAGCTAGAAAATCTGCGGTCTGCGCCATGCGGTCGGTGCCTGGTGCCGCGAGGCTGACTACCAGCGCACAGATGTCGTCGTCTCCCATACAAAGGGCTGGCCAGTCTGGGCCCGTGTCCGTGAAGAAGCACAGGTACGGATTGTGGCCGAAGGCATGGAACGCGAGATCCGAGAAGCCGATCTGCCCGAAGCGCAGGGGATTCAGTTCGATTGGCACCAGCACGCCGTCGCTGCGCAGCCGGGCTTCGAGGTGGAACGCGAACCGGCGTGCCCCAGGGCCGAGGCGTGCGCCGATCCGGTTCAGCAGCTCAGTGGCGGGCGGCAGCAGTGCACGCATGATGGGGCGAGAAGTGAAATAGACGACATCCGCCACATCGCCCGGCGTGTCGAAGGGATGTTCGTAGATACCGGTGATCACCGCCTGGCCATCCCGGTTCCAAAAACCATCGCAGGCGAACTCGGTTCCCTCGACATAATCCTCGACCAGGAACAGCGTGTCGGACACCACATCAGTGCCGACACGAGCCGACGCGCGGTTGATCTCGTCCAGAGACTGCTCGACAGCTTCCGCCCAGGCGTCAGCCGAAGCGACCACCCGGACGCCGATCGAGTTGGTGCCGATACTTGGCTTCAGCACCACCGAACGGTCGCATGGTGGTCGGAACGTGCGGAGTTCGTGCGGACGCAGCTCAACGCAACGGAATGCGGGAGTGAGATCGGACGTCAGTCGGCGGAAGGCCGCCTTGTCCTTGCATAGGCCCGCAAGATGCTTGTGCGCGGGTGAGGTAAGGCGCATGATGGCGGCGTAGCTCGGCTCCCAGCCATAGAAAACGGGGTTGTCGTGCCGGTCGGCCTCATCTGGGCCCGCTGGTGCCCGGTCTCCGAGGGCGGCCACGACGTCGTCGAAGGCCGGCTCGGCACAGATCCGGACCGGGACTTGCGTTAGCGCGTCGTGGAGGACGGGCGAAAGCGCGGGGCCGGAGAGCAGGCAGCGGACCGGCTCGTGCGTCAGCACCACAGCCTCAGCGGCTTGCCCGGCTGGTATCCGATGAAGGCCTGGACGCTGATCCGGATGCCGCCGGAGAAGCTGCTGACTGCATGCGGCTTGCGGGTGTTGATCAACACCAGCTCGCACTCCTGGGGATGGATGACAACCGGCTTCGGCAAGTCGGTGCGCGAGATGGTGCCGTCGGGGAGCCGCTCAATGTCGGCATACGACAGGGTCGGGACGTTCCAGCTCTCGAGCGTGCCGCCGACCGGAGGCATCTTCAGGTAGATATTCGCGCTGAGCTGCTGATCGAGCGGGCAGATCGAAGCAGGCAGGCAGTCGACATGCGGCTTCTCTTCGAGAATATGCGAATCGTCGGGCGGCATGATGCGCACCATGCCGGCGAACATTTTCCGGCCCTCGAAGGCGGCGATCGTGGCGCCATCCATCCAGGCCTCATCGAGATCGAGCCGGAGCCGGTCGATCGGAGACAGATTCGGCGCACAGAGATCGCGTAGCCGGCGCAGTCCCGGCAGGGCTGTCTGGTAGTAGTTCTCCCGTTCAGCGCTGCCCGCCGGGGTGCCGTATGTCGAGTTGAACGGGATCCCGACGCGGTAGACTCCATAATATTTCTGCTCCGGCACGCCGTCGATGTAGACCTCGTGTGTATAGGCATCAAGCGAGGCCTGGGCGAGAATGAAATCGATTATTTTCTGCGCTGTTTCCGAAGAGACATAATTCGGGATTCGAATCGCTGGCACTTTCTCTTCGATCAGATCGCGAATGCTCTCAGGCGAGAGAGAATGGTGAATGGGAACTTCTTCGTAATTACCAACCATTATGTTCGTATCAGACATCGCATCATTACCTCCAATTCAATAAATGACTTATGTAATTCTCTTCTAAATCCACGCTTGTACTTCAATCCTCCCTCAAGCAGTATTCATCTAGATCGTGGTAATACATCCATATATTTGCTTTTTTAAACAACACAAATAACCTCCCATCAGGTATTCTAAATGAATAGACGGAGGTTTTCCGTCGTATTCGGTAACTGGCTGGCATAGCGAACATTCACCTTAGCCCCTGTAGCTTTGCGTCCCCGTTTTTCAGCGGGTTTGCCATTATCGTACGAGATATAGAATTGTTGTTTAATGTAAATTTATATGATATTTTGTCGAAATGAAATAGAGCTATGGTTTTGTTTATAATTAAATGCGTAGTCTTAAAGTCCTGGCTTTGCAATAGTTTTATTTTTTTTACCTATATATTAGTTGTATTTATATAATTAACTTTCGCAGCTGCGAAATCCTTACGGTGAAAAGAAATATGGGAATACTCATGCTAAGATATCATCTGAAAGAACACAAAGAGAAGGCAAATAACGAACAAACAGAAACGGACTAGCGTACGAGTTTGCGCTAGTCCGTTTTTTTCTGGCAACACTTGACGGTCGTCCCGGCCAATTGTTCGGCCATTTGCCGATGCCATAAATTTGAAATTTGGTTATTGACTAATCAATCACAAATTGCTATAGTGTGATCATAAGTTAGTGATTGATCAATCACAAATAAGAGGAGTGTTGATGAACATGAAAAAAGCAATTGTAGTGGGTGCAACGGGTGGCACTGGTGCTGTTATTACGGCTGAGTTGGTAAAAAGGGGGTTGCCTGTGATTGCATTTGGACGGTCGCGGCAAAAGCTGGAGGAGCTTGCAAGAGAACTCGGCAATCCTTCACATCTTACATTAGCAATCGGGGATGCATACCGGCCGGATGACATTGTAACTGCGGCAAAAGAAGCGGAGGTATTGTTCCATTGTGCGAACGTCCCATACCACGAAATGGAGAGTAAATTGATTCCGCTCGGCGAAGCCATCATGGAGGCTGCCAATCGATTAAGCTTGAAGGTTGTCGCAATAGACGGAATTTACCCTTATGGAAGAAGGCAGATGGATCGGGTAACCGAGGAGCATCCCAAAAACCCTCATACCAAAAAGGGTAAAGTGCGCCTTGCTATTGAGCAGATGATCTTTAGCAGCAGATGGAAGAATGTGTCTGCCATGATTGTTCGTTTGCCGGACTATTACGGACCGACTGCCAATCAAGCTTCCTATCTGGGAGGGACACTCGAAGCGATCGCGGCAGGCAAAATGGCATTTTTCATCGGAAACATGAAAGTTTCTCGCGAATATGTGTACTTGCCTGATGCGGCAGATATGATTGTAGAGCTTGCGAGCCGGGATCAAGCATATGGTCAAAATTGGAATATCCCCGGGGCGGATATTATTTCCGGTCATGAGATTGTCCGCATCGCCCAGCAAGCGTCGGGTATGAAGAAGCCCGTTATTGCTCTTGGCAAGGCTGGATTGTCGCTGCTCGGTCTATTCGTCCCCGTCATGAAGGAGATTGTCGAAATGCTTTACTTAACGGAAGAGCCGCTGCGCCTAAGCGGGGATAAATATAAGCGTTTTATCGGCCCGATTCCGGCTACGAAGCCGGCGGATGGAATTGCCGCAACGATACGGGAACTACAGAAAAAACGGTAAACATTTTTATGAATTAGTAATTGATTAATCAATCATAAAAGAGGAGTGGATTTTATGCGGAGGCTAACTTGGAAAGGGAAGGTCGGTATAGCGGGGTTGGGAGTGGCGATTCTGCTGGGTGCGTTGGTTGGCACGTACTTTTGGCAAATTCGCATGCAAAAACCATATGAAGTAAATATGGGCGAAATGCATCACATGGAAGGGATGGCGGGCCATCAGCATGGAACCGCCTCTGCGGCAACCCACCAGGCTTCACTGGCGACACGGTCATGCGAAGCTATTACAGAGGGGGAGAGCGACTCGCCCAAGGTAAAGTTGTCGTCACGAGTGAATCAGGCCTGAAGGTGACATTGGGGACCGGTAGCGAACCGGAGATCCGCTCGGATTACAGCTTATTCAGATGGACTGACTAGGGAGAACCAGATCCGAATGCTCCTGTAGACAAATTAACCTACGATCAGTCCTATACCTTAAAGCTCGATCAGAATCTGTTCATCAACTCCATTAACGGAAAAGGTTTCCATGAAATACCATCACTGGTGGTCAAGGAAGGCCAGCGTGTAAATATGACGATTACGAATGCCGGCGGAGGTGACCACCCTTTTCATTTGCATGGGCACATATTTCAGGTGCTGAGCCATAACGGTCAGGCTTTGAGCGGAAGTCCCGTTTATCTTGATACATTATTAACGCAAGAAGGTGATACTTACGAGGTGTACGTTAAGGCAGACAATCCGGGACTATGGATGATGCATTGCCACAATCTGATGCACGCATCTATGGGGATGAGCATGATGTTCAATTATGAAGGTATTTCGACGCCATTTCGGGTCGGGACAAAATCGGGAAATTTACCGGACTTATGATCGGTATGTTGTTCGAATTTGTGTAAATTATTTTACCGAGGAAATGCACTATCACCCTTGATAGTGCATTTCCTCTAGCTAATCTATTCTGATATGAATTATTTTTTTATTGCTTCACAATCAATATAATACTAGTAAGGATGGTGGAGTCATTTCTCATAGAGCCAAGTTGGCTCTAATTATTTTGGACTCACTAATTCCTCACCCTTGACCCTCCAGATATCCGCACCGACTACAAAAGTATTGGATTCTTTATCATATGTCACTTCCTGCGCATCAAACGTCTCGTTTAGACTCGTTGCAACGATATGAGCATTCTTGATTTTGTAAATTGATGTTTGGGCAGCAGTACCAACGGTAGCAATAATTTCATTGATTCCGTCCTGGTCAACATCTGCTTCCACCGTATGCGCTTCAATTTGCAATACTTTTGGAGAGTTTGTATCCGTTTGAATATAGTAACTAATTGGGCAATTAGCTCCACATGCTCCTGTTACTTTTATATAATTCTTATCAAGTGCATTAACTCGACTAATTGTGTATTGATCGGTATTTTCAGCAGAGTAACCAACTTGACCAATTTCAAAAATATTCGTTCCAATCTTTATAGCTGCAAAAATATTTTCATCATCTTGATTTTTTTGATAATAATAGGTAGTGTAATTATCTATCTCTTGTTTGAGTATGACTTTGGTCAAGTCTGTTTCAACAATTTTTTTCAGTGGTTTTTCTAGGTCCACTTCTGTGAAACTTAGGGAATATGGTATGCGATGTTCGCCGATGTCAGATTCATCAATTGTTGAATTAGATACGAGGACATCAGACGCCTGATTGCAACCGGCGAGGAGACAAAATACTGTTAACAACGCTATTCCTATTCTTCTCACGTAGTACCCACCTTTTTTCGTGGTGTTTTAGTTTACAAATTTCATTATATTGGATATATGAATTCGAAAAGTTGATACTATGTATTTCTTTAAATAAATTTTAGTAACAATTTAGGTCAAATAAGGATTTAACTAAAATATCTCCAGTGGATATTATTCCCTAATAAAGATGATTTATGGGATATCTTTTTAAAGAGTCTCCTAGGTGGAGAATATAAAGTTATTAGAGAGAAGTAAACAGTGAATATGTAAGGGGGCAAACTAATGAAGAAAATAAAATGGATGCTAGTAATATGCTGTCTCCTCTTTATATTGAGCGCTTGTAATATTGTCGATTCCGATTTAAAGAAAGATACGCACGAAGTGATCAAATCTGGCGAATATAGGGAAGTCGTATGGGTGAGTAAGGTTGATCCCTCAAAATTTACAGTTGGTGAAGAAATCATTGTTTACTATGAGACTAGGGAAGACTCTTATCCTGGCAAGATGGCAGCTAAAAAATACGAGAAGCTAGAGATCCAATAATATTGCCGATTTAAGCAGCTCATTATAAAAAAAGTCCCAACACCTCCGCCAGCACCAGCTAAAGCTAAACCCTCCGCTTACTATTACGACCTCCTGTGTAGTGGATGGGATCGAGTTTAAGGTAGACCATGCAAATTATACTGGCCAGAGAGTAAGAATTACCGCTGATACTGATCAATTAGAATCTCAGCCGCCAATAAGAGCAGTTAAAGAAATAAAAAAAATCAAATAAAACATACATCCATATATACATATTTAGTGAAATAGGGAATCATGTTGTTAGATATCCATAGGTAGAAGATTTTCCATGTGCCTTCAACCGAGGCTCAACATAAACGAAAGAGCGGTAATTAACGGCTTCACAACGTTATAAAACGCCTTCTTATGCGTAGGATTTGCGCCCAGCTCGATAATACCAGCTGGGCGCATTTTTGCGTGATCAAATAGCCGCCAGCCATCATCATGCAATGGAAAATTTCTTCAATAATATAAAGAGGAAAAAACACCATGAATTCGAATATACTCTAGAAACTATACGAAGAGAGGGATACGCTAATGGATATGCAGACGCTAGCAGAGAAAATGAGTGCCGGCGTGTTTAACGATATTCTGAAACGTGACTTTTCACAGGACATGATTTCTGAATTAAAACAGATGAACGCGGTCCAAATGGAAAACAAATTAAAAGACATATTAGCCGTACCGATAGGTATATCCAAGCAGAGGGTATTCGAATATCTTCAATTGTATTATTCGGCATCTTGGCAGAATCTTTTCATGGAGCTGAATATGCCCCGTGCTTTAAGTCTTTTGGAGGTTGGTGCCGGTGATGTTGTTTACATTCCAAAGGCTTTAGATGCTTATTCCAACAACATGGGGACCTATGTGACCGCAAATCTCAACAGGGATCTGACACAAAACTTTCAGGAGAAAACGAAGGGAATGGACATAAACATACAGGTTGTTGAGGACGATGCAGCAAATATTGGACTATATTATCCTGAGTCTTCTTTTGACGTTGTCGCTTATCATCACGCTATTAATGATATCGTTCAGACCATTATCGCCAACCGTGAGGGCATGGATACCGTAAATAATGATTGGTGGTCAATCGAACCTCAAATGTTACAAGCTGTTATGGATTATCACCGAAAAGGCATATTGAAGGATGCAGTATATCATGCGTTTATCCAAATCATTGACACAAGCCATAAGCAGTTAAAAAGAGGGGGATACATGATATTCGATAACATTACTTATTCTGGATATGATGAAATGGGGTATTCCTCTGAATTCCACAGCAACTATATCCAACTGGCCAGAAGCTGGATTAGCGAAGCGAATCTAGGTCTGGAAGAGGTTGAAGTCGAATCGTATGATAAGCAATGGTGGATGATACTGAGAAAAGTGTGATGACTGGTTGAAAAAGGAAATGCTACCGGCAATAATAGAAGGGGCTCCAATTCCAAATCCATACCATTGTCAGGAGTTGATACAGAAGTGAGTAAGCCGGTTATGCAGGTCGCTCTGGTCGTCGGACCGGATTGCGATATGGAGAGCCAAGCCGTAAGGGCGGCTCTGGAGTATTTTGGGGTGCGCGTTTTTACATATTGGATCGGCAGGCCGAATGATCTGATCTCCGTCTTGTCAGGCGACGATCTATATGAAGGCACCGATATGATCCTGTTGAATTTTCACGGGGATGAAGGCAGCTTGATCATGCCGGAGCTCGGCGAAGAGGTATACGAGGAAGAGGAGCCGAAGGGCGACTTCGGGGCCGATGAGATTCGACGTTATGCGAAGCTGGACGGGAAGACGGTGATCGCGAACGGCTGCTCGCTGGGGGATCCAGCACTGGCTGACGCTTTCCTGGAGCGGGGCTGCAGGATGTATATCGGGCCGGATGACTATCCGGACGGCAGCGATGCGCTGATGTTCGTTCTGCGGCTGTTCTATGAGATCGTTCAGCAGGGCAGGGACGTAAAGGAAGCCTTTGCCCAAGCAGTAGCGATGAGTGACGAACTATCCATGTACCGGTTGTATGAACGACAGGAATCATAGATAAAAATTTTGCACCCCCCTGCTCATTCCTAGCAGGGGGGTGTGCCAACAATCAGTACGATCGAGCACCTCTTGCATCTAGATACCCGTTGTTCTATCCATTCTTCTCCTCGAAATACTCCTGATACTGGCTTGGCGTTACGTGTGCGTACTTCTTAAAGATGCTGATAAAATACTTGTAGTCGCTAAATCCGATATCCTGCGCGATGGTATATACTTTGTTATCGCCTGACTTCAGTAATTCGATCGATTTCTGGATGCGATAACGATTGAGAAACTCATTAAACGTATAGCTGGTCTCTGCCTTGAATTTCTGGTTCAGGTAATAGGCGCTTAAGCCGATCTCCTCCACGAGATCATGAATGCTGATTTTCTTGGCATAATTCTCCTGTACATAGGAGATCATTTTGGCCACGTATTTCGAGGTTTTGGTTTCCTTCTCCAGAAATTTGCTGTTTAGAATCTCCTCCTTTTCCTGCGGATGATTCGAGATCACTTCATATTTGCGGATTAGATCCACTTTAGCTTTGGCCGATTCGAGTGCCGCCACCAGCTGCTCGTCCTCTAAGGGCTTTACCAGAAACTCGCTCACGCCTAACTGGAGCGCCTGCTGCGCAAGGTGGAATTCATTATAACCGGAGATAATAATGCTGCTGAAGGTATGCTGCTTGAGGCCTTCCCGAATCATCGAGATGCCATCCATGATCGGCATGGTGATGTCGGTTATGACGATATCCGGCTTGAGCTGGCAGATCTTCTCGTAACCATCCTGTCCATTCAGCCCTTCCTCAATGACGATGCAATCGTATTGAACCCAATCGATGCTGAACCGGATGCCCCTGCGAATCATATCCTCATCTTCGACCAGCAGTACTTTAAACATGATATCCACTCCATTCGAAAGGAATTGTTAGTGCCACGCAGGTGCCTTTTCCTTGCGCGCTGTCAATGTGGATGCCGGATTCCTCACCATACAGGAGAACTAAACGACGGTGAACGTTATACAGCCCGATATGCTGCGTCGTATTCGTCTGACTTTGCAAAATCTGATTCACTTCCTGCAGTCTCTCTTTACTCATGCCTTGTCCGTTGTCGCGAACCTCGAGAATGAGCTTGCCGGTGGAGGTGTAGATGTTAATCCCGATCTGCACATCACTTTGATTCTCATAGCCATATTTGATAGCGTTTTCGATAATCGGCTGGAGCAGAAGCTTGGGGACGTATACATCCAGTGTTTCCTCCGCTACGGCAATCCGATATTTCAGCCGATCATTGAACCGAATTTGCTGCAGCTTTAGATAATCCTGTACATAATTCATGTCATTCTTCAGTTGAACGCTGCGGTCATGTCCGATGCTGTACCTTAGCAAGCGGGATAGAATCAGCACGATGTCCTGAGCCTGATTGGCGTCGATCTTAATGGCATAGCGCAGGGTTTCCAGGACATTAAAAATAAAATGCGGATGGAACTGCGATTGCAGCTGCTTCACCTCAATAATGGTGCGAAGCTCCGACAGCTCTTTATTTTTCTCGATCAGTTCTTTCAGCCGATCCAGCATCGCATTGTACTCATCGCCCAAAATTTGAAATTCGTCATTCGTCTGAATGTCGACATAGCCATTGAAGTTACCTTCGCGCAGCTGTGCCAAGGCATGAATTAATTTATCGATCGATTCGGAATTGCGCGTCGACATTTTGTTCGCCAGGAACTGGATCAAGACCCACAGCAGCAGGCTGGCCGCAAGGACAAAGAAAGACACCGTGTAATAAGTGTATTGCTCCGATTTATAGGAGTTCAGCGTGATGACTTGAATCGGTGTGTCAGGGATTCGTTTGGCATACATATAATACTTGCCTTCGTTCAGCAGAACATGTCCCCTGTTATCGAGCTTGGGGCTGAATTTGTTGAGAACGCCTTTGGTCACATTGCTGGTCGTGGCAATAATGGTGTTATGTTCATCGGTGATCATGGCAATCTCGTTATTTTGTTCGAAAATCACCTTCTGAATGTCGGATTCGTACAGCTGATAGATGATATAGCCTATCGTCCGCTTGTCCTTCACGATGGCTTTGCCAAACGTGTAGCTCGTATCGCGGTCATGCGAGTAACGAAAGCTGTTCATTTCGGTAAGCGTGTCGCCGGGCCGCTGATCGATCCGATGAATGAGATTGCCGAAGGCAAAATTGGAATACAGTGCATCTGCCGGGGCGGAGCTTGCCAGGAAGACCCCGTCCGTATTGACGATATGAAAAACACTCTTGACCTTCTGCCGGTTGTTGAAATCATAGAAGGCAGAATACACTTGTTCGCTGCCCAGATGCGAGCTTACATAATTGATCACGGTAGGAGAAACGGCCATCCGGTGAATCTCCTCGTGGTACTGCTGATACACGCCGGAAATGGATTGACTGATGGACTGGGCGGCTTCGGTTGTTTTTTGGGTTAGGTTCATTCTGCCATTAATAATCGTGAACGCCAAAAACAATACGATTAAGATGGAGAACGGGATCATCGTATAGATGCGAAATAAATGACGGGTTGATTCCTTGAAGTTGCGATAATGTGTATGTTTCATGCTGCCCTCCATCTGCGATAAGGCCCTCGATCCTATTATACTGACTCGCGGTAACCGCAGATAATCCAAATACATCCAAGCCGGACCTTCATGCTGCAGGTGCCGACTTGGATGTAGTCTTTCGTTATGAATTCTTCACATTACATGGAAACTTCCTTCTGTCCGGAGAGCTTGAGGAAGACGAGCAGCGACACGACCGTAATGACGGTAAGAATGGTTGACAGCGCTGCCGCCACGCCATAGTTCCCGCGGATGACCTCGGTGTAGATGGCCACCGTTACGGTCTTGGTCTTGCCTGTATAAAGAATGATCGAGGTGCTTAGTTCGGTTATGATGGTAATCCAGCTTAAGATCGCGCCGGAGACTACGCCTGCCAGCATCATCGGAAGCGTGATCTTGAAGAACGTCTTCATCTGGGAAGCCCCCAGACTGATCGCCGCTTCCTCGATCCCATCGTTAATCTGATGCAGAATGGCCGCGCTGGATCGAATCGTATAGGGCAGCCGCCGGATGACAAACGAAATGATCATGATGACGGCTGTTCCGCTTAGCGCCAGCGGCTTATTGTTGAACGTAATCAATAGAGCAATCCCGAGTATGGAGCCGGGAACGATATAAGGGAACATTGTGAAAATGTCCAATGTGTTCGTCAGTGCATTCTTCCTGCGAACGGTTACGTAAGCAATCAGTATCGCTAACAGAATGATGGCGACCAGCGACACGATGGCCAGAAAGAACGTGTTCAGAATGACGCCGCCAATATTACTGAAAGCCTCTTGATAGCTTTGGAGCGAAAATCCCTTTACAAAAATTCTGCCGTTGGATTTCAGGAACGAAGTATAGATGACATAGAGCTGCGGCAGCAGTGCGATTAACGTATACAGATAGATAACGGCATGAGCCGCGATGCTGCCGATGCCCTTCTTCTTCTTGGCTTCGATCGGATGCAGTGCACTCATCGTAAAGGATTTACGATTGGCAACGAATTTTTGCAGCAGGAATATCGTGGTGGCGAACAGAACGACGATGACACTGATTGCCGCCGCAAAGCCGTCATCGCCGCCGACTTCACTGATGAACTCGTTAAAGATCAGTACAGGCACGGTCTTGTATCCCTCACCGATCAGCATCGGCGTACCAAAATCGGCAAGCGCGCGCATGAAGACGAGCAGGCCGCCTGCCAGCAAGGTTGGCGTAATGAGCGGGAGGAGCACTTTGCGCATTTTGCCTAAGCCTGTATACCCCATGCTCTCGGCTGCTTCCATCAACGATTGGTCCATATTCTTCAGTGCGCCGGACACATACATGAAGATCAGAGGCACCATCTGCAAGGTTAAGACCACTAAGATCCCCGTAAATCCGTAGATATCCGGCATCGTAATGCCGAATGTGCTGCTAACGAATTTCGTAATGACGCCGCTTCTGCCCAGCAGCAGGATCCAGGAGTAAGCACCAATGAAAGGAGCTGACATTGAGGAGATCAGAATCATGACCCGAATGGCCGAGCTGCCTTTAATCTTCACCGTTGCCATGATGTAGGCCAGCGGCGTTGCGATAATGGCGGCAAGCAAGGTTACGCTGACAGTGACTTTCACGCTGTTGAACAGCGCGTTTAAATAATAGGGCTTACTGAAAAACTTCGTGAAATAGGCGATGGAAAAATCGCCTGTCGTACCGTTGTACACACTCTTGAACAGCATCGTAAACAAAGGCAGAGCGAGAAAAAGAATGTAGAACACAAAGATCAGTAACGAAATGTTGGTCCAGACGTCAAATCGTTTGCGCGTCTCTCTCATAGCCGAGCGCCCCTAGTATAGTTCAGTTCGCCTGCCGCGTCATAGACATTGATCTTCTCTTTTTTCACTTTAAGATAGATGACTTGGCCGGGCTCGAGGATCTGAGACGTTTTCGATTCCTGCGTGATCTCCAGGCGTTGACCGGACGACAAGTCCACAAAATAATGGGTGTTCTGCCCCAGAAATACGCTGTGCACAATCGTTGCTTTCATGCCGGTTTGGTCCTCGGTTAGAATGAACTCTTCCGGCCGAACCGAGATTTGAACGTTTAACGTATCAGCCTTGGCATCGGTTTTCGGAACCTCGATGTTAGACAGCTCTTCCATATAGCCGGAGCCGAAGTGCAGGACATAGTTATCTGCCAATTTGGTTAAAGTACCCTCGAGAATGTTGGTACGGCCGATAAAGGTTGCAACGAATACGTTTGCAGGACGCTGGTAAATCTCCTGTGGCGTTCCGAGATGCTGAATGACGCCGGATTTCATGACCGCGATGCGGTCGGATACCGCCATGGCTTCCTCCTGATCGTGCGTAACGTAAACGGTGGTAATCCCGACTTCTCGCTGAATGTCTTTAATGGCGTTACGCATATCGACCCGAAGCTTGGCATCCAGGTTGGATAGAGGCTCATCCATCAGCAGGACATCCGGGCGGATGACGATCGCTCTGGCTAGCGCAACGCGCTGCTGCTGGCCGCCGGACAGATTCTTCGGCATACGATCTTTATAGGGCTCGATCTGAACGACCTTTAAGATCTCATCTACCTTGGCGTTAATCTCCGCTTTGGTTAATTTTCGGTTCTCCAGTCCGAACGCGATGTTTCCTTTGACGGTTAAGTGGGGGAAGATCGCATAGCTCTGAAAGACCATTCCGATATTCCGCTTGCCCGGTTCCACCTGGTTAATAACGCGCTCGTTAAAATGAATGGTTCCGCCTTCAATGCTGTTGAAGCCGGCGATCATGCGCAGCAGTGTCGTCTTGCCGCACCCGGAAGGCCCGAGAAGGGTGAAGAATTCACCCTTTTTAATCTCCAGGGACAGCTCGGGAATGACGGTTGTGTCGCCGTATTTTTTGATTAAGTCTTGAATGGTTATGGTTACGCTCATGGTTGTCACCTGATTCTATAGTTTATTTAACGCTAGTAAACAAATCGACATAACGCTCAACGATCTCGGATTTATGCTCGCTGACATAGTCCGTGTCTTCATCAATCATGTGAATTTCTTCATAAGGCTTCATGTGGTCGCCAAGCTTCGTATCCTGACGGAGCGGCCGGTTCGTTAATTGCGTGCCGAACGCATCCTGCGCTTCTTGAGACAGAATGAAGTCGATGAATTTCTTGGCGTTGTCCATATGCGGTGCATCTTTGATAATGGCAGATCCCGCATCCAGGAATACCGCGCCTTCTTTTGGATATACGATTTCTACCGGAGCTCCGTTCTTTACATAGGTGCTGGAAGGGTCTTCATAGGTAAGGCCGACCACATATTCACCGTCTGCCACGCTTTTGTGAACAGCACCGGAACCGCTCGCGATTTTGCCGTCCAGGTTCTCGATCAGCTGACCGACGTAGTTCCAGCCTTGTTCATTCTCATAATCGCCGCCCATCGCTTTCAGCATGTTGGTTAACTGGGCGAAAGCGGAGCTTGAGCTTGCCGGGTCAGCGGAAGCAATCTTCCCTTTGAGCTGCGGGTTCAGCAAATCCGCATAGCCTTCGATTTTGATGTCGCCGATCAGATTTTTGTTCACGAGCAGCACGCTGCCATCCGAAATATAAGGAGTAGCGAAGCCCGACGTATTGCGGTGACCTTCTATTAAGTTCTTGTCTTCAGGTGATACGTAAGGCTCGTATAATGCTTCATTTTCACGGAAACCGGCCATAGAACCGCCGAACATCACGTCAGCGTAAGGGTTTTGCTTCTCAGACTGTAAGCGCTTAATAATTTCGCCCGTGCCGGCCGTTACAAGCTCAACCGTAATCCCGGTCTGCTTCTCGAACATCGGAATGATGGTCTTGATGATCTCCTCGCTATTCGGACTGTAGATGACGAGTTTATTAGACGAAGCCGAGTCGGACTCGCTGCTTCCGCAACCGCTTAGCGCCCCCATAATCAACACGCAGGTTAACAGTAAAATCGACAGCTTTTTCATGTATAATCCCCCTTGAACAAAGTTCATTTCGTAATTGCATGTTCATTGTAGCAAGCTTGGTACCGTTTACATAATCCCATAATCCGCAAACATCGTCTAAAATACGCAACCTATTTTGGAGTAGAAAGAGAATGAATCGATATCCTTTTCAAGAATTCTTTCCGTTCCGTTAGGGCAAGATATGCTTGGAACAACGTCTGGCAAGATGGAGCTGTTCCTATCACAATGTCGAGGGAGTGAGATGGATGGCTAATAAAAACGATCGCAATCAAAAGGTTGATTCTGACCGCGACACAACCAACATGGATATTGAAACTGGAGAAGCTTTAGGAACAGCTGGCGGCGGCGTCGTGGGTGCTGCTGTAGGTTCCGTTCTGGGTCCAATCGGCACGATTGCCGGCGGTATTGCAGGCGCAGCATTGGGAAACAAAGCTGGCGACACTGTAGACAATGACGACAACGATTCAAAATAAACGGCGTTAACACGCACCATCCTGTACGAGTACAAATAAGAGAAGCCCCAGGAATTTCGGTGCCCTCGATAATTTGTGCTGTATTGTAGATAAGAACCGCGCTCTCGCGCGGTTCTTTAATTTTCCCTATAAGTTCATTGTGGTGGTAAATTTCAACACCATTGGCTTGACATACCACTACGTGATGTAGTAGGTTATAATCACTACATCGTGTAGTGATTAAGTTCGTTATGGACGCATAACGACGTAAAGAGGTGTTCAACGTGAACCAAGTACAAAAATTATCGGATACCGAAATGGAGCTCATGGAGGTGATTTGGGAGTGTACGCCGCCTGTCACATCCACCGAATTACTCGCTCTGTTTGCCCAGAGAGGAAGAGAATGGAAGGCACAAACCATTTCCACCTTCCTATCGCGTTTGGTGGACAAAGGGGCACTCACGGCTACGAGGGATGGGCGGACAAATAAATATATGCCGCGCATTTCGCCTGAAGATTATAAGCTTATGGAAACGCAGCATGTCCTGGACGGATTATATCAAGGCTCGGTTAAAAATTTAATTTCAGCTTTGTATGACGGCGAAAAGCTTTCAGATGATGATATTGCAGAGCTGAAGCAATGGTTTTCGCAGAAGTAGGGGGGCTTATGAATACGATTCTTGAAATGCTGTTTACCCTTACCGCTGCTGGAAGTGCCGTCGTAGCCAGCATGCTTGTCCTGCGGATCGTATCCGTCCATGCCTTTCCTACAAAGTGGCGTTATGGAATGAACAAAATGGCAACAGGCTGTTATCTTTTACCCGTAGTCCTTGGTATTCAGTGGATCTTTCCGCTTATTACATTCAATGCAACAGCAACCGTTCCCATCGTGAACGAGCTGCCTTCAACTGTGCACCATGCGCTGCCCGGTCCATATTCGGAGATTTATCCGGAGCCGCTCATCCGAGATCAGACCATATCAGCAAACATAGCACTTTCCCTAATTGTCCTATGGGCAGTCGGCGCCATAGCTTTTGCTGCATGGCAGATGTATTGTTATCGCAGATTTTTAAAGAAATTAGAACATACGCGTACCAACGTTCCGATAAGCAGCGAAGCAGCCAAACAGCTCTCCTTCATCAAGGAGGCCCTTGGTGTGAAAGGCAACGTCAGGCTTGCCTACAGCTCCATCATTCGGAGTCCTGTTCTTGTCGGCCTATGGAAACCAACCATTTACCTTCCTATGGAGAATACCGTTAACGTGGACATGGTGATCCGACATGAGTTGATCCATCTGAAACGGAAAGATTTATGGGTCAAAGCGTTCACGCTCGGAGCAAGCGCCTTGCATTGGTTTAACCCTTTGGTGCACATTCTTCGCAAGGACATTCATATATGGAGCGAGCTGTCATGTGATGAAGAAGTCGTAAAAGAGATGCCCTATGCCGAGCGAAAACGCTATGGGGAGACGATCTTAAGCGTCATGGCAGGATCAAGGAATTTACCCGTGCAATTCTGTGCCTCCTTATCCGGTGACGGCAAACAATTAAAGAGGAGATTAATGATGATGCTGAATGTAAAGAAACAAAAAAAGAAAACGATGTATCTCACGATAACAGCGGTGTTTTTGGTTGCTGCAATTAGCACATCCGCAGCGGCATGGGCTTCTAACCATACGCCCAGAGTCATTGGAAATGAGAAAAGTCATGCAGAAGCTCAACCACAAGAAGCAGCCCCTAGACCGGTACCTTCTGAAGCCGTCGTTGAACATGAACGAAACGATGTAATAGCTCCTCCACAAGAAGCTCGTCCTGTACCTGTAGTTGAGCATGAAGGAAGCAATGTTGTAGCTCCTCCACAAGAAGCTCGTCCTGTACCTGTCGTTGAGCATGAAGGAAGCAATGTCATAGCTCCTCCGCAAGAAGCTCGTCCCGTAGCTGTAGTTGAGAGTGAAGGGGACCAAGATGCAGCTCCTCCAACAGCTCGTTCTGTAGACGATCCACACGAGCTCCCCCAGGTAGTTCCATCACGGTAAGATTTATAACGCCCGAAGAACTCTTGCCGAGTATAATTCTAGATAGAAACCGTCATTTTTACAAAAAGCACCTGTCATTAGGGCGGTGCTTTTTTTTGTGGTTTGTATCACTACTTATCAATGTTGATAAAACTAGTAGCAGGCGATTAATCTAATTTGGCTTCATACAGAATGGCTCAAATAGCATCTGTAGTTGTAGCTGTATAAGCCCGCCTATGGTACGATATGAAGGATTAGTAGGCGACTAAGCTAGCAAATCATGCGATTATAGACATGGGATTGGGGATAACATCTTGAAGACATTTAAGAAAGTTTACATAGAAATCACGAGCATCTGTAATCTGGCCTGCACGTTCTGCCCGCCGACGGAGCGCAAGGCCAACTTCATTAAGGTGGAGGACTTTGCGAGAAGATTGGATGAGATCAAGTCGCATACGAGTTATATTTATCTGCATGTGAAGGGGGAGCCGCTGCTCCATCCGAAGATCGATGAGCTGCTGGATATCAGCCATGAAAAAGGGTTCAAGGTCAACATTACGACCAACGGCACGTTGATCGCGAAGAATCGGCATAAGCTGCTGGGCAAGCCGGCCTTAAGACAGATGAATTTCTCGCTCCACAGCTTTGACGGCCATGTCGGCTCCACGGACCGTGAGGGATATTTGCGGGAGATTCTATCTTTTGTTCGTGCCGCGGAGGAGCATAAAGTCATCTTCTCGTTCCGTTTGTGGAATCTGACCCAGGACAACCAAACGAACCTGGAGAAGAGCCGCAACCGCCAGACGCTCGAAATTTTGGAGCAGGAATTCAACCTGGACTACCGGATCGAGGAAAAGGTTGAACCCGGCGGTGGCGTGAGGGTGGCCGACCGTGTCTATCTGAATCAGGATTATGAGTTTCAGTGGCCAAGTCTGACAGCCCCGGAGGATGAAGGCAAAGGCTTCTGCCATGCGCTTCGCAGCCAGGCGGCCATTCTGGTAGACGGGACGGTCGTGCCGTGCTGCCTGGATGGGGAAGGGGTCATCAATTTGGGCAATATCCATCAGAAGTCCTTCTCGGAGATTGTTGACGGGGAGCGGGCGAACAATCTTGTGGATGGATTTTCACGTCGGGAAGCTGTTGAGGAGTTATGCAGAAAATGCGGGTATCGGCAGCGATTTGGGGCATAACTGGGTTAGAACATTGGGACAATGCCTCCATAAAAAACGATCCTCATTGAGGATCGTTTTTTATGTCAGTACGCCCAGCATGGGCGTCATCTCTAGGGTGAAAGTCCCGAACGGGGCTGGCGAGCGCCTACCGTTAACCAATGGCAAGGGGAATTGCCGGTTGAGTAGCCTGAACACAACGATATCCCAAGTAGCCAAAAGGCTATCTCTGTAAACTCCAGTGGCCGTGGGCGGAAAGATGACGTTCTTGTCTGGAGCGAATGCTTGAAGGAGACAATCTTCGACTCGCCTACAAACGAGTGGGGACCTAGATAAAGAACTCACCAAACGCGGGTTGCGATTCGTCCGCTATGCGGAGACTGTCATATCTTTGTCGCAAGTAAACGGGCAGGTGAAACGTGTCATGAAATCGATAACCCACTTTGTAGAAGGAAAACTGAAGCTGAAAGTGAATCGGGATAAAAGCGCAGTGACTCATTTTATGCTTCAAACGAGGGGGAATCCTCAAAACAGCTTCATGATCAAACGCGGGATATAGAGGATAACATCCAGGACCAGAGTGGCGAAACTAGATGAGTTTTCCAACTTGGTTCTTCCGGGCCAGATAATCTTTTTCATGTTATTGACCTCATTTCTAATGGATTTAGGGGTCTCGTTAATAGTTAGAAAAACGACGATAGTCCTACCTAAGTGATTAATCATCATATGTTATTGTTTTTAGTTCTTATGTAAACCCATCTAAGAATCAATAATACAAGCAAAGAAGTTGTTATGTACCAGGGTGTTACGTTACCAACAAATCGGCCAAGCAGGAAAATGCCCATAAATAGGAGGATAAAAACAATAACGGCCAAAGATTTGACCATAAAAATGATTAATTTATAAATAAAATCACGCTCCAAAAAGATAAGGTATGACGTAAAAGCTGAGTTAATAAAACCAATCTAGTTTAATCCCAGTAACTAAGAACAATATAATCCAACCCCATAGTATCAATAAACGGAAAGGGCGCGGGATAATTAAATACTCAGAATACAGCTTTGAAATAAGCTTCAACGTCTCGACCCCTTGTTTGATGTAGCGTAGCGTTATATATAACCCCAAATCCTAGACCGGGGCATTTGGTAAATCACTTCTCTCCGGACATTATAACATAATGGAGATTGAGGGAATCAATGGTAAAGGGCAAGAACCAACTTATTCCCAAAAAGATGAGGCTAGAAATCCAGCGGGACAAGGAAAAGCGATTGTGGATGAACCAACGGATAAAAATTCCGCTTCTTTTTTTATACCGAAGTATGGTATCGTTATATGTTACGACGTAAAGGAACGGCTTGTGGAAACTCGATCATGAGATGCCCTATGTTACGTGATGAGACAATATAGATATTCACCTTAAAGGAGACCCCATGACATTTCAAGATTTAAATATATCCCCCGTGATTCTCAAGGCTTTAGCGAAGGAGAATTACAAGACGCCAACGCCTATTCAGGCTCAGGCGATCCCGGCTGTGTTGGCCGGCAGAGATTTGCTGGGCTGCGCGCAGACCGGAACAGGGAAGACCGCCGCTTTTTCGGTACCGATGATTCAGCTGTTGAACGAACAACCCCCTAAACCGGGCATGACGCGCCGTATTCGTGCGTTGGTGTTGTCGCCGACCCGGGAGCTTGCCCTGCAAATTTCGGATAACGTGAAAGCCTACAGTCAGTTCACAAAGCTGCGTTCGACGGCCATTGTTGGCGGCGTTTCGCAAAAAACACAGGAGCGGGCACTTCAGCAAGGAGCGGACATCCTCATTGCTACCCCAGGCAGACTTCTGGATCTCATGAATCAGAAGCGTGTCGATCTCCAGCATGTGGAGATTCTGGTGCTGGACGAGGCTGATCGGATGCTCGATATGGGCTTTATTCATGACGTAAAACGAATTATTGCCAAAATGCCGAGCAAAAGACAAACGCTGTTCTTCTCAGCTACGATGCCTGCGGAAATTACCCAGCTTGTCAAAACCTTATTGCAAAACCCTGTAAAAGTAGAGATTACGCCGGTTTCATCAACGGCCGAACGGATTAAGCAATCGGTGTACCTGCTGGAAACAGGAAATAAGCAGAAGCAGTTGAATGAGCTGATGAAGGATCCATCCATCGTATCGGCCTTGGTCTTCACACGTACCAAGCGCGGGGCTGACCGGGTTGTGCGCGACCTGACGAAGGTGAACATCTCGGCTCAAGCCATTCACGGGAATAAATCGCAGGTCAGCCGCCAGACGGCACTCAAAAATTTCAAAAGCGGGGAGACCCGGGTACTGGTGGCTACGGATATTGCCGCGCGAGGCATCGATATCGACGAGCTGTCGCATGTCATTAACTTTAACCTTCCGAACATTCCGGAAACCTACGTTCACCGGATTGGCCGGACGGGGCGTGCGGGACTGAGCGGAACGGCGATATCGTTCTGCGAAGTGGACGAGGTGCCTTTTCTCCGGGATATCGAGAAGTTAATCGGCAAGTCCATTCCCGAAGTGAAGGACCATGCCTTCCCGATGTCGGGATCATTAAGAGCCGCCAAGGTAGACCGATCGCCGAAATCGGGCTCGGCCAAGCCCGGCAAAGCCAAATCAGCAGCAGTTAGACCAACTGCTAAACCGAAGGCCGATGCCACCCGTAAGCCAAAGACCGACACGGCTCGCAAACCGAAATCAGACGCGGCACGCCAATCGAGCACGAATTCGGCACGTAACCCGAAGGCGGAAGCTGTTCTTAATCCGTATTCAGAGATGGCGCGCAAGTTCAAAGCGGAAGCGGTTCAGAACCCTAAGGACGGTCAAGCCCGCAAACGCAAGTCCGGTGGATTCAACAAAGGAAGCAAGGCCGGCAGACACCAGTAAGAGGAGATGACGATTGCTGGTGATTTCGCGTAGACGTTCCCGGCATTTCTGACAATCATCCTAAACTTAAGAAGCACCCTGTTCCACTTGCGATGTGGAAGGGTGCTTTTTTTCGGAATGGAATGGGAGTTACGCGCTCTTTCTCCCCGCCAGAAACAGGAACAGTGGAATTCTGCGCCTGCGCTCATAGGTTTCCTTGTGTATGAAATGTTCTCGCACAGGACTGGATTCCCTGAGCTGCTCCACGATCAAGCCGGCTTCCTGCATCGCCCTGAAATAATCCTCGACGGTTCGATGGTACTTGTGAACGGTACCGCCGAGCCATTGCTGCTCCCGGTAGCCTTCGATGAAGTAGTTGTCCACCACCCAATTCGTTCTGGTACCGGACGGCTGAAGCGTGGAGGTAATGACGGGATGCTCGACGGAGAAGACAAACCTGCCGTTCGGCTTCAAGCTCTGATAAATGCATTGAAAGACGCGCTCGATATCCTGCAGATAATGAATGGCGAGCCTGGAGAGCACCAGATCATAGGAATCGCGGGGATATGCAAAGTCCTCGAGCCTCGTGTGCACAACGGTTCCGTTGCAGCCGGCGAGATTGTTCGAAGCGGCTTCCACCATATTACGGGAACCCTCGATTCCTACATACGATGCACATCCTTTTTCCAACAATTCCACGCCAAAGCCGGCATCGCCGCAGCCCAGGTCTAATACGAGCTGGCCTGAGACATCCCCCAGCAGCTGCCAGATGACGGGCTTCTCCAATGTATCGTTGGCGTTCTCCTGCCCTTGCCGTCGCTGCATGTAGTTCTCGAAATTCGTATCGTTATCATAAAAATCGGATCCGTTATAGCTCATAGGCACCTCCTGCTTGGAATCATTCTTACACTCGATACTTCAGAAGATCAGCCAGCCGTGCTAATCCACCTAACACAGCCGTGAGATAGTCCCCTTGATCGTCGGTGCCGCTGTCGAGTAAGGTTACGGTTCGACCTTCAGGATGAACAAGGGTTTTTCCTGTCACATAACTCACCTCAATCCGTATTTGGGATAATGAGGGACGTTTTTCCTTATGGTTCATTATAACGGAACGTTCCTCCCGGAATAATACCTAGGCCATGATTTAAGATATAAAATACCGTGCCGATATAAATCCACGCGCCGGCTGAATAATGTAAATATTAGACCACGTCAATAGGCACCAAGGAGCAGCCTCTCTCATATGGTACAAGAGCGGACATTTTTATTGAGGGGGTTACTTCCGAATGTACGGAAATTACTATCATGTATCAGGGCCGATGACCAGGCAGAGGGTCTCCATGCAGCAAGCTCAAGAAATAGCACTGGCCCGTGTGCCTGGTCAAATCGTTCATGTCGATATGGATCTGGAGCATGGCGTGTTGGTTTATGAAATATTTATTCTGACATCCGACAACAGATTGTTTGAAGTCGAAATTCTCGCAAAATCGGGACGAATCTTAAAGGTGGAGGAAGAAGACGACGCGGATTAAGGCGTCATAGGCTATAAAAGCAAAAAAACCGAGTGAAACGGCTGAAATCATCGTTTCGCTCGGTTTGTATTTGTGTAGAGTGTTAAGTTTCGGTTGCTTCACCAGGTCCTGACATCGTGTGATTCCCATGAAAGAGAAGTGGAAGAATCATCAAGAATCCAACGAGAAAACATGCGCCAGCCAAAGCGTATACGGACGTAAGTGACATGGCCTGCTTCAATAGGCCGGAGCATCCCATTGTGAGCAGCATGGCTCCGGTCATGAGCGGCGTGTGCAAGCCGGTAACCCGACCGATGTAGGCTTGTTCCGTTTGCTGCATGACCATGGCGTGGTTCCCGACAAAAATAGCCGGCTGCAGCAGCGCAATCAGGAATTGCGAGAGCATGGTCAGCCAGAGGATTGTCGACAGACCCAACAGGAGAATGCCTGCACCGTTCACGATTAGTCCCATCATCAGTAACCGTTCACGGCGAATAAACCCCCTATGAACGCAAACAGAAAGATCGGTCCATATTCGGCGACGGAAATCATGGAGATGGCGAAGGCATCCCCGCCCGTCATGTCCATGACATACAGCAGAACCGCAAAATTTCGGATCCGAGCTGGGAGCATACATTGGAAATCAGGATCGCTCGGACGAAGCCGTTGCGTAGTAAACGGATGGAGCTTGGCATGGTGATATTCCTCCTTACAGAATCAATGCTGGGACCTATTTTGCGGTCTCCTGTAAGGTGAGAGTCAACAGGTTAAAACAACTAAAGCTGCTTAGTTACATTCAGAGAACAATGTTGGAATATCTGTGTGAATGGAAGTTGGTTCATCAGCGGAAACATCGTACCCCCTTATCAACAACGGTCCGTATCGTGTAAAGTAAGGAAACAGGTTGTTAGAGGAGGGATTTCATGTTTATCGTCAATGTGGAAGGGGCCGTCTACAAGGACGGGCAATGGCTGATGATTACGCGCAGCCTTAAGGAAGAGCATGCGGGCGGAACACTCTCGTTACCGGGAGGCAAAGTGGACAGGGAAGGGCACACGCTGGATATTCTGGAGCGCACGGTGAAGCGGGAGCTTTACGAAGAAGTTGGCGTCGAGGTGAAGGAGAACGTCACGTACGTCTACAGCTCTTCTTTTGTAACGGACGATGACCGTCCTGTCATCAACATGGTGTTCTTGTGCGAGTACGATAAGGGGACGCCTTACAGCAAGAGCCCGGACGAGGTCGAGTCGGTACAGTGGATGACGCTGTCCGAAATCATGAATCATCCGAAGGCACCGCCGTGGACGAAGCAGAGTGTGCAAAGAGCGGAGGAGGCACAGCCCAAGCTAACTTAAGTATTTTTCTATGGAAAGAAGAATCCAACGAATTGGCGGTGTGGTAATGAACAACCTGTTGCAGGTTAGAGTCACTGGAATTTTGATTGAAGATGAACGTATTTTACTGGTCAAACAGAGCGTTTCGGCAGAACGTGGCTGGTCGCTTCCCGGAGGAAGGGTAGAGCAGGGGGAAACCCTGGAAGAAGCCATGGTTCGGGAAATGGTGGAGGAAACCGGACTGACCACCAAAGTGAAGAAACTTCTGTATCTATGTGATAAACCAGATTCATCGCCCTCACTGTTACATATTACTTTTTTGCTGGAACGTTTAGAGGGTGAGATCCGACTCCCATCGAACGAGTTCGATTCCAATCCCATAGGTGATGTGGTCTTGGTCCCAATCGCAGATTTAACAAGCTACGGGTTCTCCGACAAGTTTATGACGATCGTTCAGCACGGATTTCCGGAGTCCGGAAGCTATCAAGGGCGCAAGGGTAATATTGGATTGTAAAGGAGGCACTGGTTCCATGAAAAACGTATTTATTGTGCGGCATTGCAAAGCGGAGGGACAAGCTGCCGACGCTCCGTTAACCGGGCAGGGCGTTCAGCAAGCGCTTGAACTTGCGCAGTTTCTCTTGGATAAAGGGATTGATCATATTGTTTCGAGCCCTTACCGTAGAGCCTGCGATACGATAAAACCGTTGGCGGATCTCATTGGCGTGGAAGTTGTGATGGATGAGAGATTGACGGAGAGAATTCTATCGGGTCGCAATAAGCCTGCTTGGCGGGAGATGCTTCGCCGAACTTATGAAGATTTGGATATGTGTTATGAAGGCGGGGAATCAAGTCGTACAGCCATGCACCGCGCCGTTCGTGTAGTGGAGGAGATCCGGCAGAACTCCAGCCAGAATGCTGTCATCGTGTCGCATGGCAACCTGATCTCACTTCTGCTGAAGCATTACGATAACCGAATTGGATTCAGGGAGTGGGAGGGCTTGTCCAATCCTGATGTATACCGTCTTAGCTTTCTGCAAGATGCACCCGGCATACAACGAATATGGACCTCATGAAGGCTTGAAACAACTTATGTAAAAAAGAATTCATAAGCGTTTATTCCCTATATTTGACGATTGGTCGTCCACTATAATGGAGTTGCACAGATATCCAGCTTGCTCGCCTTGAGGTTTAAATTCTCATAACAAAGAATAAACGAAATGCAGACAAGCTGTGTGCATGGGTTCGCAACAACATTAGAGAGATTATGAAATAAAGGGGATACAAAAACATGGCCAAAACAAAACGGGGACGCGCACTCTGGAGTATGCCATCACGTGGCCGCGGCACATGCCCGGTATGCAGCACTTCTCGCATCAAGCTCCTCTACGTCGCCAACAAGTCGGACGGCACGGCGCTGAAGGTATGCAAGAGATGCCAGAATGCCGATCAGTCCAGAGTCGACGCTGCTGTCGTGTAAAGACGCGGTTCGTCGGTTAACTGCATGTGAATACGAAACTTGAGAAACGAGAGTCATGCAGCAGCCCGCTCCTTTATAACAATGGAGCGGGCTATTTCACGTTCTGTGAGGATCAGGCGTTACTGAAGGTTTACTTTGAAATTCGGATGGGTTAATATCTGATTTAATGAAACGTAAATTAGATGTTCGTCAAATTGTGTAGGGAGTGAACATATCCATGCAATTGGATAAGGTGGTTAGTTATCATAAGGCGCTTGCAGATCCGACGCGAATCAAAATGCTGATCCTGTTAGCCGAAGGCGAATTGAACGGACAGGTGCTGGCCGAGAAGATCGGCGTCACGCCGGCAACGATTACGCACCATGCAGCGAAGCTGCGGGAAGCGAGTCTGATTAAAGAGCGCAGGGATAAGAACACGATCTATTTTTCGCTAAACGATTATTTTATCGAAAATAGTGCAAGAGCGACGGAGAAATTGATCTATCAGAGAGTAAGGCCCGCAGGCGGTAGGGAGCGCTTGGAGGAAGACGATCAGCGGACGAGGGACGCTGTCGTGAAGAATTTTTTCACTTCCGATGGAAAGCTGAAGAGCATCCCTGCCCAGCTGAAGAAGAAACTCATCGTGCTTACGCATATGGTATCCCGACTTGAGAAGGGACGTAAGTACACCGAGAAGGAAATCAACGAGTTTATTCAGGGTTACCATGAGGACTTTGCGACTCTTCGCCGGGAGTTCATCATGCATCATTTCATGTTCAGGGATAATGGGGTATATGAGCTCAATCCGCAGGAGATGTGGGCACGGTGGGAGGATCTATCCTCATGAAAGAGGATTCGCCGCTATCGGAGCAACGGATAGAGGATGCTAAAGCGGGGGATTTTGAAGCTTACCGGATGATTGTCCATCAGTATTCCAACGCCCTGTTATCCGTTGCGTACAGTGTCCTGGGGGACTTCCACGAGGCGCAGGATGCCGTACAGGAGACGTTTTTAAAGTGCTACCGTAACCTGCATACGCTGAAAGATCCTGCCAAGCTTGGCAGCTGGCTATATGCGATTGCGCACCGGACCAGCCTCGATTTTGCCAAAAGAAGCAGGCGAACGCTCCCGCTGCACGAAACGGCTCCATCATCGGACAATATCACGCCGTGGCTGGAACAATATGTGATCCATGATTCCGTCTGGGGAGCCTTGCAGGAATTGGAGGAGAAGAGTAAATCCGTTGTCGTGCTGCATTATTTAAGCGAGTGGTCCATGAAAGAGATCGGACAGTTCCTTAACATGTCGGTATCTGCAGTTGAAAGCCGTATACGGCGTGCCAGAGAAGTTTTGAAACAGCATCTTGCCCGTGATTTCGAGCATTATTTCCATACCCATCGCCTGGGGAGGGATTTCGAGCAGCAGGTCTCGGAGCAAGTCCTTAAGCGAGCCGGTCATTTCTATATTCCAGTCACGGATAAGAGGCAGGCGACCGCATGGTTTATCCTCCATTTTCATCTGGAAACCAGCAGGCATGGAAATCCGGTACTGGAATCCGGACAGGAATTGTATTTGCTCGAATGTCAGCATCACTCACCGGCCAGCATGCCGGTACTCACGTTCGAAGTAGCGAGCGTTGGGCAGTTAGGGCACCAGCTGCATCAACAGGGGGTTAGAAGCGAGACGATCCGGGAGGATGATGTATTCGGCAAATGGCTGGCATTTTATGATCCTGATGGCAATAAGTATCTTGCGATTGAAAAACATGGATAAAAAATAGGGAATTCGTGACGGAATTGATCCGGTTCCATCGTCTATATATTGAAACCACATTGAACAAGAGGTGAATAGGATGACGACAGACAACCAATTAAACGAAGTGCCCAAGCTCCACTCCGTGAACAAGCCTTTGCTAAAGAAGGTTCATTGCAATTATCTCCCGGTAAGGAATCTTCCGCTGGCGGTAAAATGGTACTCTGAGCTCTTTGGCCTTACTGTGAGAAAATGCGACGATACGGGCGCTATCCTGATCCTAGGGGACGGACAGTGGCTATTCCTGCTGGAAACGCTCGATAACCGAACAGCCAACTTTGTAACCAACCAATGGGATGGGGAGAACTATGAGATGTTCTCGTTAACCTTCGAGGTCGAGAACATTACCGAGCTGCACAAACGGCTGCGGGAGAACGGGGCAGAGGTTGAGCCGCTGGTTGATCACGGTTCCTGCGGGTTGCAGTTCAAATTCAAGGATATGGACGGCAACAAGTTTAATGTTTGGCAGGATGCACCCACGAGCTGACGGATAGAAGACCGGAATGGATAGGCAAGCGCTGGCTTTCATAAGGCAGATGGCTTGCCTTTTTATGTTGTTAACGCGCCGGGTCATCTTTGCTGCTGGGTCTGGCGCCTCCTAATGTGACTCATAATCACGGGGCAAGCATCGTTATGTAGGTGGTAGTCTAATTCTCGGGCAACGTTTACAATAGGGGATATAGGGATTAAATGCCAAGTGAGGTGATTGGATGGAATTCTACCGCTGCATGAATCATCCCGAGAGGGAGGCCGTCGCTCAGTGCACACGCTGCGGGAAGCCACTGTGTCAGGAATGCCATAATCCGGAGACGGGCCGCTGCCGCTATCGCTGTGGTGAGATGAACTCCGCTCCCGGCATGCCGGGACGGCAAAGGAACGTATGGGTGACCGTGATCATCTCCATACTGGCCATCTTGGGCGGCCTTGCGCTGCTGCTGCTGACGATTTGCGGTGCAATCTTGTTTTCTTATTAAAAGAACGCTTGCCTATTTCCGGTTAGATTGCTTTTCCAATTCAAGTTTTTGATATCAAGGAGTGGACAGATGGAGTTTCCTGTTTATGTGTACCTGGGTTCTTGGCGGATTCATCCGCACGTGCTGTTTGAATCGCTGGCCTACTTTATTGGCTTCCGCGTGTATTTATGGACCCGCAGGCCAAGCGGCATGACGAAGCTGATGAGCCTGCAGATTCTGGCTGGAATTATTGCCGGCGCGGCCATTGGCTCCAAGCTGCTATTCTGGCTGGAGGATCCGGCCGCCACCTGGGAACAGCTGCGCCAATTCCATCTGCTGTGGGGAGGCAAGACGATTGTAGGCGGTCTTCTGGGCGGATTGATCGGCGTTGAGCTGACGAAGCGCTTGGTGGGATGGAAGCATTCCACGGGCGATGATTTTGTCTACCCGCTGATGCTGGGCCTGGGACTCGGACGGATCGGCTGTTTTCTGACCGGTCTGGATGACCATACCTATGGTACGCCGACGACCTGGTTCACGGGCGTGGATTTTGGTGACGGGGTTTATCGCCACCCGACTCAGCTGTATGAGATCCTGTTCCTGATCGTGCTGGCCTTGCTGCTGATTCCGCTGTACCGCCAAAGCCGCGGCAGATCCACTCGAGAGGGTTATGTGTCCGGGCGGATGTTTCAATGGTTCATGGCCGGGTATCTGCTGTTCCGCCTGGTGATCGACTGGATCAAGCCGACGCCGCATCCTTACCTGGGACTGAACAATATTCAATTAGCCTGCATCGCGGGCCTCATCTATTATGCATGGCTGATCGGCGGCAGAAATAGGTTTCGCCGTTCGATGCCGGGTTCCCAACTTCCAAGCTGACCAAAGGAGTCTTGATTATGCCAAAAAACCGGCCTTATCTGTATCATGAACTGACAAATAGCATATGCACGACCTGTTACCGAAAAGTGGAAGCCAAGATCATCGAGGAGAACGGCATGATATACATGCTCAAAAGATGCCTCGTTCACGGTCCGGAAAAAGTGCTGATCGCCACCGAGGCCGATTATTACCATCAGACGCGAAAGTTCATCAAGCCGTCCGAAATGCCGCTCGTTTGGAATACGCCGATCCGTTACGGCTGTCCTTACGATTGCGGACTCTGTCCGGACCATGAGCAGCATAGCTGTCTCACGCTGCTGGAGATCACGGATCACTGCAACCTGCAGTGCCCGATCTGCTTCGCGGAATCGTCGCCGCATCGCACGTCCTACAGGTCGCTTGCACAGATCGAATTCATGCTCGACCGGATCGTCGAGAACGAGGGGGAGCCCGACATCGTGCAGATCAGCGGCGGCGAGCCGACGACGCATCCGGATTTCTTCGACATCCTGGACATGTGCAAGAGCCGCCCCATCAAGCATATTATGGTGAACACGAACGGTATCCGCATTGCCCAGGACCGCGATTTTGCGCGGAGGCTCGCCGAATATATGCCCGGCTTCGAAATCTACCTGCAGTTCGACAGCTTTGAGGCGCATGTGCTGAAGGAGCTGAGAGGGGCCGACCTGCGGCGCATCCGCCAGCAGGCCATCGACCATCTGAATGAATTCAACATATCCACGACGCTGGTCGTCACGCTGAAGAAAGGCCTCAATGACGGCGAGATCGGAGATATTATTCAGTACGGACTTCAGCAAAAAGCGGTGCGCGGCGTGACTATTCAGCCGATTCAGGCAGCAGGCCGGCTGGAGGGGTATGATCCGGCAACCGACCGGCTGACCGTGAGCGAAGTCCGGCGGATGATCATCGATCAGTCCGAGGTGTTTACGGATGCTGACATTCTGCCGGTGCCTTGCCATCCGGATTGCCTCGCTATGGGCTACGCCTTGAAGCTGGGCGGGGAAGTGCTGCCGTTGACGCGGATGATCGACCCGGAAATCCTGCTCGAGGGCGACAGCAACACGATTGTGTTTGAGCAGGATCCGGTGATCCGGGGCAAAATGTTCGAGCTGCTGTCAACGGGCCATTCGCCGCAATCCTCGGCGCTTTCCCTGAAGAGCCTGCTCTGCTGTCTGCCGCTGGCCGCCGTACCGGAGCAGATTACCTATGACAACGTCTTCCGGGTCATTATCATGCAGTTCCTGGATGCCCATAACTTCGATGTCCGCTCCGTCAAGAAATCCTGCGTCCACATCATGCATCCCGACGGACGGATGATCCCGTTCGATACCTACAACATGTTCTACCGGGACGACAAGGAAGAGCTGCTGGAGGAGCTGAAGGCAGAGGTTGCCACGGCCTGGGACCGGTAAGCTGTTCTAAGGCAATGCACTCCATGCCTATGAAACGAAAAGTCGATCCGAGCTTACATAGGGAGGTGATACATTGTGCCGAACAATAGCCCTGAACCTGATAAGGTGTCTCCGTTTCAGTTGGATCAGAACATGAAGATTGATAACGCCGGAGCGGACGAACGGTTATGGTATTCCCCATTGGAGGAGCCGCTCCGAGTATCAGGCTTTGCCTGGCTCGACGTTGAACATAAATATCGCAGGCTGCCTACCGTACCTGATGTTTCCATAGTGCCGGAGGTGGATGCATTAGCGAACTGCACATCAGGCGGCCAGATCCGCTTCCGCACGAATTCGCGGAGCGTCTCGGTCCGCGTACGGCTGACCGCAGGATCCGGCATGTATCACATGCCGCCAACGGGGGAATGCGGCGTGGATGCGTATATCGGCGGGCCGGGTGAATGGAAACATGCAGGAACCGCCCGTTTCCAGCCAGGTCAGGCAGAGTATGAGAGCAGCCTTTTCACTGTCGTGGACCGCAAAGTACGCTCGTTCCTGCTCAACATGCCTTTATACCAGGGCGTCGAGGAGATATGGGTTGGACTTGAACCAGAAGCGGAGGTCTGGGCACCGGAATCCTATGATTCTTCCAAAAAAGTGATTGTATACGGAACCTCCATCACGCAAGGCGGATGCGCGTCGCGGCCCGGCATGTCGTACACGAATATCTTAAGCCGCAGGCTGCATCTGGAGTTTGTCAACCTGGGCTTCTCCGGGAACGGCAAGGGAGAGCCGGAGCTTGCCGAGCTGGCCGCCCAAATCTCGGAGCCTGCCTGTCTTGTGATTGATTATGAGGCGAATTGCGGGGGGACCGAAGCTTATCGGCAGACCTTGCAGCAGTATATCGAGACTTACCGGAAGTTCCATCCCGAGGTTCCCATCATCCTGGTATCCCGCATCCCTCATGGAGCCGAGTCATTTATGCCGGAGTTTCGCGAAGGACGGCTCGCGCGGAAAAAGTTTCAGAAGGAGCTCATTCAGGAACTGATTGAAGCCGGAGACCGTAACCTAACGTTTGTGGATGGATCGGATTGGTTAGGTGACGATCCCGGGGAGACGACCGTTGATGGGGTTCATCCGACCGACCTCGGCTTCAAGCTGATGGCGGATGGGCTTGAGCCTGTGCTAAGGCAAGCGATTGGCGATAAAGCCGCTGCAGCAGGGCGATCCAACAGTTAACCGTCCAAACGTTAGCGTGTCGGTGTATGTAGGTGTATGTATGGAGTTTCATTATCGCAATGAAACGTAGATATGGTGAATCATTAGGTTACAAAGTCCGTTCCTGGTTGGAACGGGCTTTTGTCCGTGCCCTTGTCTAATTCAAAAAGTTTTGATTGTTTGCCTAATAAATGGGATGTTATGATAACAAATAACTAATAACTAACCGATGATGCTAAAGGATGTGTGCAGCTTATGGCAGGAAAAGTTACGATGCAGCAAATTGCCGATCATCTCGGCCTTTCAAAGTTCGCAGTTTCTAAAGCGCTTTCAGGTAAATCCGGCGTCAGTCTGGAGACAAGGGAGAAAATCGTGAACGTCGCGACCCAGCTCGGCTATTTTGCCAACAAGTCGCCGAAGGCCGGAGGCAAGAAGAACGAAACTAACGCCAGCGGCATCCTTGCCGCAAGGGAGACCGTAATCGTGCTCGTTCCGAATGTCCGTTATCAGACACGTGATTCCCTGTATTGGGGACGAATTATCGATGGAATCACGAACGAGCTTGAGCTGAGGGAGACGGGAATGGTCATCGTGACCGACCAATTCAAGGACAGCTTTGCGAACCTGATTAATCCGAGCGGGGTGAGAGGCATCATTGGCGTCGGATTCATCTCGTCGCAGCTGCTCCTCGAAATCCGCAGTCTGGATATCCCCTTCGTATTGATCGATCATGAAGATCCGCTGATTCCGTCAGACTCCCTGTTCATGAACAATGTGGAGTGCATGAGACGGGTAACCAATTACTTGACGGGGTGCGGGCATCGAAAGCTTCAGTTCGTGGGCAACATCCGGTTTTCGCGCAGCTTCACCGACCGGTATCAAGGGTACCTCTCCGTTCTCGGCGAGCAGGGGATCCCGCTGAATCAGAACGAGGAGCTGCTTAGCTTCGAAGGGGACAACCGCTCCGAAATGACGGAGGCGCTGGAGATGATTATAAGTCGGATGGATGAGCTGCCGACCGCCTTTGTGTGCGCCAACGACTCCATTGCCATCTGCATTATGACGGTCCTTGGCAAGCTGGGTACCAAAGTGCCTGCCGATTGCTCGGTTACCGGCTTTGACAACATTGAGGATGCGGCTTTTGCGACCCCGTCGCTGAGCACCATTCACGTCAACAAGGAGGCGTTCGGACGCAGGGCGGTGGAGATGCTGATGAGACGGGTGGAGCAGCCGGATAGTCCGCTGGAAAAAATACTGCTTGCCGGCGACTTCATCCTCCGCGAATCCACGGCTTATGCCAAGAAGGTCGATTGAGATGAATATGCGCGGCTGCATTGCCCGTCTATGGAAAGAGCGGCCGGCCGGGCGTCTGGACCGGAAGCTGTTTGTAGTCTTTTTGTTTCTGATCATCCTGCCGATCGGACTCATCACGTATTTTGCGGCAGAACGCTATTCGGCCACCATCGAGAATAATACGGTCGCCTACGTGTCCCAGCTGTCGAGCAAAATGATGGGCAAGCTGGACGATTACGTGACCGATATGATGAAAATTTCGATCATTCCCTCGTACCTCAATGAAATTCAGTCAGGGCTTGAGCTGTCGAATCGGCATTACCAGGCGGAAGGGCAGCCGAAGGAATCGGATAGCGTGAACGAGAGCGAGCTGAAGCTCCAGATCACGCGCAAGGTCGAGCGGAGCATCTATTTCATGAACAACATAAAGGAAGGCACGAGTAACGTGTATCTGTTCGACCTTTTCGGCAACCCGTACTACGTGGTCAAAAGCGGCGGAAACCGCTCGAATCTGCAGCAGTACTATGACAACTGGCGCAAGCTCGCCACGGCGGCCGGCGGCCGGCCCGTGCTGGTCAGCACGCAGGAGATCGCCGTGTCCGCCGGCAGCAAGCAGTATATGTTCACGGTCGTCCGCGACATTATCGATAAATCGTATCATTCTATCGGCACTATTGTTGTGGACGCCAACATCGGCGTGATCGAGAACATCGTCACCGACCTAGAGGAAACGACGCACGGCACTACCTTCATCCTGGACGACAACGGGACCGTGATCTATGACAGCGAGAAGAAATATCTGTCCCGCAGCATGACCGATAATGAAGCGCTTGCCCTGGCGACCGGTAACGAAGGAAGCTTTCGGCTTGACGTTGGCGGCGAGCAGCAGCTGGTCGTTTACCGGAAATCCGAGCAGACGGGCTGGCTGATCCTGATTACGGTGCCGGAGCGTCAGCTGATGCAGGATGCGCTTAAGACCCGCAAGATTACGATCGCTGCGGCTGTCGGCGTTATCAGCTTTGCCCTCATCATTTCCCTGATTCTGATTTATGCGCTGACCAGACCGCTGCGGTCCATCGTCCATCTGATGAAGCAGGTGCAGACCGGCAAGCTGGATGTGGTGTTCCCGGTCCGAAGGCGCGACGAAGCATCGCTGATCGGGGTTTCGTTCAACCGGATGATGGCACGCATCAAACAGCTTATTGATGATATTTACACAATCGAGAAGCGGAAGAAGGAGGCGGAACTGGAGCGTCTACAGCACCAGATCAATCCGCATTTTATCTACAACACGCTGGAGACGATCCGGATGACGGCCGTCCTTCATGATGATCATGAGGTGGGGGATATGGTTCAGCTGTTAGGCCAGCAGCTCCGTTACAGCATTCATGCCGGCAGCGAGGTCGTGGAGGTGAAGCACGAGTGGGAGCATGTCAAAGCCTACATCGAGCTGCTCAATTACCGATACGGCGAGCGGTTCATGCTGACATTGCCGGATGATCCGGCAGCTAATTCCATCAAGGTGATGAAGCTGCTGTTTCAACCGATTATCGAGAATGCCGTCAATCATGGCTTTGACGAGAACACACCCGCGCTCCATCTGACCATTACCTATGCCATGGATGGCACGGACCATGTTTTTACCGTAACGGATGACGGGCTGGGCATGTCGGCAGAAGCGCTTGACAGGCTGCGCCGCGTGCTGGATCAGGGGCAGCCTCAAAGCACGGACGGCCGGGGGGTCGGGCTGCGCAATGTGCATGAGAGACTTCAGCTCCGTTACGGCAGACCTTACGGCCTTGCCGTAGACAGCGAGGAAGGGCAGGGCACTTCCGTTCGGATTACCTTTCCCGCGGACCATACAGAAGAACCGAGAACAGGAGGACTTGCGAATGCTTAACATTGCAGTGGTGGATGATGAGGAACGGATCAGGTTAGGGCTGGGCAAGCTCATACAGGATGCAGGCGAGCAGTACCGCGTCGTGGGGACGTTCGCAAGCGGTCAGGAGCTGCTGGATCAATGGCATGAGCTGCAGCTCGACCTGGTTATTACCGATATCAAAATGCCGCAAATGAACGGGCTCCAGCTGATGGCGAATATCAAGCAGATGGCCTGCCATACCAAATTCGCTGTTCTGAGCGGTTATAACGATTTCGAATATGCCCGGACCGCCATGCGGCAGGGAGCCCTGGAGTATTTGCTCAAGCCGGTCAACATGAAAGAACTGCTTCGCATGCTGGAGAACGTTGACGAGCTGGTCAAGGGCGAGCAGAACGAGCGCAAGCTGGAGTCGGACGATCTGGCGAGCTTCCTGTTAGGCGCGGATCAGCGAAAAATGCCGGAGCATTTGTTCGAGGAAGTCTGCGACCGACTGGATCAGCAGGCGCTGTTCCACGGATATTATGCGGTCGTCCTGCTTCGCACATTCCCGGAAATCGCGGAGGAGAGGCTGCTTGAATGGACATCGGCTTGGGGGGCTGAGCGGAAAATTATCGACTGCGAAGGGGGACGGCAGGCGATCCTGGTGTCCATTGCAGAGTCCAGCCATGCGAATATCGTAAGGGAATGGGCTGCGATGCTCCTGCAGCAGCTTCCCGCGGGCACATCGGCGAATGCAGGCATCAGCGGCGTGTTCAGTGGCAGCCGATGGCTGCCGCAGGCCTATAGGGAAGCCGCGAGCGTGCTGGAGCAGGCTTGGTACAGCAACGAAAGACGCTGCTGTGGGGGGGAAGACAGACAGCCGGTTTCGAAGGAAGAGCGCTACCGGCTTGTCCGTTCGCTGGATAAGCTGCTGCTTCCGGCATTGCGTGCCGGCGAGTATGCGCGCTTGCCGGCGGCGCTGCGGGCATGGCTGGATGAGACGGCTTCCCTGCAGCCGGGCTGGTCCGAGCTGAGAGAGGTTTGTTTTGCCCTGGAGTCATATGTGGCGGAAGAGATGAAGCAGCGGGGCATCCCGGCCGGGGATGTGGATTGGAACCTGGAGCCGGGGAACAGCGAGAATTGGCGCTCCTTCGCGGGCCGACTGAAGACCGCTGTGGAGCAGGCTGCCGGGCTTCTGGATCAAGGGAAGAACGAGCATCGGGCCGTGGAGACGATCAAAGCTCATATTCAGCGGCATTATACCGAGGAAATGGAGCTGCAGCACCTCGCCGATCTGGTCTATTTGACCCCGAGTTACTTGAGCAAGCTGTTCAAAACCGAGACGGGGGAGACGATTACCGACTATTGCATCGCCGTGCGGATCGAGCATGCCAAGCGGCTGCTGAAGGAGGATCACGGGCTCAAGACATATATGGTCGGCGAACGCGTGGGTTACCCGGACCCGGCTTATTTTAATAAAGTATTCAAAAAAATGACGGGGAAAACACCAAAGGAGTACCGCGATTTTGTTAGGTGACTGTTATCTAAATTGAGGACAATAAAAGCAAACAAAGTCTATTATTTTTCGGGGCGCTGTCTTTTATAATGATTGAAAACGGTACCATTTCATCAAGAAAGCGAGGAAGGGAACGTGTTCAATTTCAGTTATAAAACGCAGCGCTATCTTATTCTGTTCGGTTTCCTTGCCATTCCGGTGCTCTTGTCACTGACCTTCTCTTATTATCCGGCACTATCGCTGTTGTATTACAGCTTGACGGACTGGTCGGGTCTCGGCTGGGATATGAACTTTATCGGATTTGACAACTACGTCGAGATTTTTACGAAGCCCGAAGTGTTCAGTTCACTCAAGAACAATCTGTATTATCTGGTCGGGGGCCTCATCCAGGTCGTGTTTGCCCTCTATTTTGCCGTCATTCTGACGAGCAAGCTGAAGGGGAGAAACGGCTTCCGGGTTGCTTTGTTCCTGCCGTACGTGCTGCACAGCGTGGCCACGGTCATCATGTTCAAGAACGTATACCACATGGAGTACGGCTCACTGAATACGCTGCTCGGCGCGTTGGGGCTCGAATCCTTGCAGCAGAGCTGGCTGGGCGATAAGGGGATCGTGAATTTTGCCCTGGCGTTCATCTCGATGTGGAAGTACATGGGACTGAACATGGTTATTTTTATCGGGGCGCTCCAATCGATTCCGGGTGACCTCTACGAGGCAGCCTCGATTGACGGGGCTTCGGGCTGGCAGAAGTTCCGTTACATCACACTGCCTAGCATCCGGGGGGTGCTGGAGCTGATGCTCATCCTTACCTTGACGGGCGCGCTCGAAGCGTTCGATATTCCGTTTGTGATGCTGCTCGGGGCGAACGATACGTCGACCTTTGTCATCAAGACGGTGGACACGGCGTTCAAGTATCAGAACTTTGGACTGGCTTCGGCGATGGCGGTTGTGCTGCTAATTATCGTGCTGCTGTTCATTGTCGTCCAGCGGAAGCTGCTGTTCAGAGAGGAGAAGCAATCATGAGAAGGGAACGCTCGATCGGCTTTACGATGTTCAACTATTTCACGCTGGTTGTCGCTTTGTTCGTGGTGTTCTTCCCGATTTATTCCATCTTTGTAGGGGCGTTCAAGACCCAGGTGGAGTATTATCAATCAGGCCTTAGTCTACCGGATAACTTCTTTAACTTCGAGAACTTTAAGCGGGTAATCGATATCGGGGATTTGGGACTGGGCTTTCGCAATATCCTGATCGTATTGGTCATTTCCGTTGTCGGCAATATCCTGTTTGGCACCATGGTCGCTTATGCCGTCGGACGGTTTGAGTTCAAGATGAAAAAAGCCATCATGGGCATGTATCTGGTCGCTCAGGTCATCCCGATGGTCACGACGCAGGTGGCTACCTTCAGCGTCATCCAAAGCCTGGGGGCCTACAACACGATGTTTGCGCCGATTCTGCTGTACCTGGGGGCCGATGTGCTCCAGATCGTCATCTATCTGCAATTCGTCAACAGCATCCCGCGGGATCTGGATGAGAGCGCCATGCTGGAAGGGGCGTCCCTGTTCAAAATCTACCGTTCCATCATCTTTCCGCTGCTTGCGCCGGCGACGGCCACCTTGGTCATTCTGAAGAGCATCTCGATCTACAACGATTTTTACACGCCGTACCTGTATATGCCAAGCCAAGACCTGAAGGTGGTGTCTACGGCGATCTATTCCTTCATCGGTCCGAACGCGGCGCAGCTGAACGTGATCTCGGCAGGCATTCTCATTATTTTCATTCCGACGGTCGTGTTGTTCTTGTTCATGCAGCGGTACATTTTTGCGGGGGTTACGAACGGAGCGGTCAAATAACGAACACTAGACGATGAAGAAGAGGAGACTCGATATATGAACTCGACGAACACGTGGACGGAAAAAGTATGCGGCATGACCTGGGGGTGGACCGGCGTACGGGGCTCCTGGACGGGACCCGAGGCGGAATTCTCCATGGAACGCATGGCGGACATGAACGTAAATTGGGTGGCCATTTCGCTGTCTGCCGTGCAGGCAACGCCGCAGTCGACGGAAATCCCGTTCCGGGAGGAACCGACGGTGACGGATGATGAGGTGCGATGGGCCATCCGCAAGGCGAAGAGCCTGGGCCTCAAGGTATGCTTGAAGCCGGTCGTGAACGTCGCGAACGGAACATGGCGAGCCCACATTAACTTCTTCGACGAAGAGGTTCCCGGTGAACCAAGCTGGGCCGAATGGTTCCGATCCTATGGGGAATTCATTCGCCATTATGCCGAAATCGCGGAGGAAGAGCACTGCGAGATGCTGTGCGTGGGCTGCGAGATGGTGCAGGCCGACAAGCGGGACGTGGAGTGGCGGGCCCTGATTGCGGATGTACGAAGCGTTTATAGCGGGCTGGTGACGTATAACTGCGATAAATATCAGGAGGAGCGCGTATGCTGGTGGGATGCGGTAGATATCATCTCCTCCAGCGGCTATTATCCGATCGACCAGTGGGAGGAGCAGCTGGACCGGATTGAAGGCACGGTTCGCCGGTGCAACAAGCCGTTCTTCTTCATGGAAGCCGGCTGTCCGAGCCGCGAGGGCTCTCCGGCCCGCCCGAACGATTGGTCGCTGCCCGGCGGCCCGTCGGAGGAGGAGCAGCAGCGTTATTATGAAGCAATGTTCGCGGCCTGCGCCAAGCGGGATTGGATGCAGGGGTACATGCTGTGGGACTGGCCGGCACGGCTGTACGACCTGGAGGAAGCGGCCCTGAACGATGATTATTGCATGTACGGCAAGTTGGCCGAGGAGACGGTGAAGACATTTTATGCTGCCGGAATCCGGGTTTAAATTGTTATCGGCTGGACTTACCGGAACCTAACAGGAAAATGATATGTTAGCATAATTTATGACAATAAAAACAAAAACACTTCATTTGTTTTGGGCGTGTTAGCGATTATCATTTGAAGTGTAAGCGATATCAGTAAGCGCTTCATGAGAATGTAGGAAGCGTAATACATTCATAGTACAGGGGGAAGACGAAATGAAAAAAAGATTCACGATGGCACTGCTTCTGCTCTTAACCGTATCATCCATTTTGGCCGCCTGCGGAGGAAATAAAACGAATAATGCAGGCACCGAGACGCCGCCGAGCAATAACGCAGGCAGCGAGCCGACCGAGGCATCCGGCAAAGCGGAGCTTGGCGGCAAGCTGAAGGTGCTGACGCACCGAACCGACCTGGTGAATGACGGCACGCTGGACAAATACGTGGAGGCCTTCAAAGCGAAATATCCGACGGCCGAAATTGAATTCGAAGGATTGACGAACTATGCGACGGATATTCAGGTCCGTCTGACTACGGGAGAAGCCGGCGACGTGCTGATGATTCCGACCGGCCTTGCCACCTCGGAGTACAGCAAGTATTTTGAGCCGCTGCCGGACGCGATGTTCGAGGATGTCTATTTTGCGGACAATACCCTCTTCGAAGGGAAACGCTATGGGATCTCCACAGGCGTCAATACGCAAGGGATTGTGTATAACAAGAAAGCGTTCGAGGCAGCAGGCGTCGACAAAGTGCCAACCACGCTGGATGAGCTCTACGGGGCTGCGGAGAAGCTGAAAGCGGCGGACATTATTCCGCTGTACATGAACTTCGGGGCTCAATGGACGATGGGCAACTGGGCGGATAACTCCGCATGGTACGTGAACGGGGATCCGCAGTTCGCCTCGAAGCAGGTAGCCGAGGAAGCGCCGTTCCAGGTGGATAATGCTTGGGGCATCCTTGCGAATATCGGACGCACCTTCGTGCAGAATGAATGGGTAGAGAAAGACCTGTACACGAACAACTGGGAGATTTCGAAGGGCGAAGTGGCTTCCGGCAAAGCGGCGATGTACTTCTTGGGCAACTGGGTAATCCCGCAGGTGATCGGCGCGGGAGCAGCTTCGGAGGACATCGGCTTCTTCCCGCTCCCGTATGATAATAGCGGCAAGTACAACGTACCGCTCGGTTCGGATTACTTCATTGCCGTCAGCAAAGACAGCAAGAACAAAGAGCTTGCCACGGCTTGGGTCGATTTCTTCGTGAAGGAATCCGGCTATGTGGAAGATTCCGGCTTCATGCCGATCATCAAGTCGGCAGAGTCCTCCATCTCGCAGCTCGCCGAATTCCAATCGTTCAATCCGACGTTGATCGAGAGTGAAGCAACCGATCCGAAGTTTAATGAAATCGCCAATAAAGCGCAAATCGGTATCGGTACTGGCGATTATGTTCAGGAATATATTGTGGCAGACGATCTGCAGGCTGCGTTCGACAAACTGAATGCGAAGTGGAAGGAAGCCAAAACCGCACTGGGCTATTAATCTGGAGGAACCAACAGGTTCAGCCGCAGTGCTGCTCGAGCGGCCTTATCCTGAGGTGATCAGGATAAGGCCGTTTCGTTACGAGTGTAGATGGATTGAAGAGGAGGCGGATATATGAAGAGGATATTGTTGCTGGGCGATTCCATCCGGGAGGGATATGAGCCTTACGTTAGAGAAAGGCTGGCAGGCCTTGCAGAAGTCGTGGCACCGGGGGAGAACGGGCGCTTCTCGTTTTATACGCTGTGGGGCGTCAATCTCTGGATGAAAGAGCTGGGGACGCCTGATATCGTCCACTGGAACAATGGGCTGTGGGATGTACATCGTGAGGCTCCGAGGAATGAATCACTGACGCCTATCATCGACTATGTAACCAATTTGAAGCGGATTGCCCACGAGCTGCAGCGGACAGATGCGCATATCGTGTTTGCCACGACGACGCCAGTGCATCCGAAATCCGAGGGCAGAAGCAATGAAGAGATTGACGCCTACAATCAGGCAGCGATGGAGGCGCTTGTGCCGATGGGCATTACCATTCATGATCTGAACGACAGGGTCAAAGAGGATCTGAACGGTTATCTGTCGGATGACCGCCTTCACTTGAATCAGGAAGGATACCGAATGTGCGCCGACTCGGTGGTGGAGATGCTCGGTCGCTATCTGTGACGTTTGGGCCAGGCAATGAGCCTTAAGGCGCGAATCTATGGAATCTTTACCAAAAATGGCATAAGTCTATTATAGGTTCTAACAAATTTGTTACATCCTACTTGCGTTATGACGATATTATAGAATAATATGAAGGGGCGCGGCTTTCATAGAGGGGACCCGCGCTTTTTTGCTATCTAACTTGCCTGGACACCTTCTTATCGGAAGCCCCCCTGTAAGAGAGTGTTATGACGCGGAAGGCCGGCATGCCTTAAGGGTCTACAGGCTTGGGATGCGCATTTTCATATTTTCCATGTATAATAGAAGAAATCATTCAAATAGGAGCTAGGAAATGAAAAAGCTAGGAAGAAACGATCTATGTCACTGCGGAAGCGGGAAAAAGTACAAAAGATGTTGTCTTGAAAGAGATGAACGCACGGTATACGGTAAGGTCATCCAGTTCCCTGGTGCGAGAGCAGCAGAGCCTAAGCTACAGGTCGATCAATTGCGGCAGATGATTAACGACAAGCTGGGATGGATGGACTGGAACGCTGATGAGCATCGTGAGCTTGCAGAGTCTGTGTTTCCTCAAATCTGCCGGGATTATGAATTGCAGGATGATCAGCAGCTGTTTCAAGTGTTCAGCCTTCTGATGGTCTGGAACAGCTTCTCCCGGGAAGCCAATCCGAAGTACCGCAAACAGGGCGGATATGCAAGTGCGTTAGAATATATAGTAACTTCATCGCTTAACATTTCAACAACGAAGTCTGATATCGCGAAGAAGCATGAGGTTTCCGTTGCTACATTGACCCGCAACAGCGGTCAGATTCAAGATTTCATGGATGGCGTAGCTGCATCCGGCGACGACGCGAACGTCGAGGACGAGGAATCCGATAGCGAAGTGGACAAGGACTTGTCCTTGGGACGCTAGCACTGTCAAAGTAACCTCCATAGTATGAGTGCGGCATTTACGCATTCGGTTTCATAGCTGTGACCGCTCCCATTCAAACGGAGCGGTCATTTTGCATTAATCCATAAACCGGCGTTTTCGTACAGCTATCCGGACCTAGGCTGAAGCTTCGCGTGAACCCGTCAGCAGCCAGCCCAATGCAATGCCGTATAACAGATGACCGGCCAGCCAGAATAGGAGGGCATTAAGGTCAGTTAACTCCGGCGTACGGTTCGACAAAACGGTAGTCGGATACAGGAGAAGTCCTACGGCCAGACAGACCAAGGAAACCCAAGACAAGCTTCTCCCCCTAGGCCAGTTCTTTGATTTCAGAAAGATGGCTAGAAGAATGCTCAGCAGGACGGAGATGACGAGGTGCAGCGCAAACTCGATCAGTTCAGGAAGCTTCAGCTCCTTCAGAACGGGCACGTAATCGACGTTCAGGAGCAGCGTATAGACCTTCAGCGTGGTGATATGCTCGATGACCCTGAGGAACAGCCCAAGAAGAATGCCCGCCGCGATGCCTGCCGAGACCGGCCCGTTCAACCTGAATATACTCCACATGAACGACGCCCCCTTTTTTTGTTCATTGTATAATACCTGTCGATCCGATGTGAAACGAATATTCGCAGTACAATATGGAACGAATCGAGCGAGTACGAGGGCAGGCGGATATATGTACATATAAAAAAACCGGATATCTCCTCCAACTACGGGAGAAGGTATCCGGTTATTCGCGTATGGTCTGTTATTTCATACGGCGCTTTGCAGCAGCAGGGAGCCGGGCAGTTCGATCCGGTATCCTTTGACATGATGTTCGCCGTTGAACGTATCCGTGTCGCATGCCCGCTCAAAGCCGAGCCGCTCGTAGAGCTTCACCGCAGATGCCATCATGTCGGAGGTATGAAGATTTAGTGTGGTTGCGCCGAGCTGGATCGATCTGCGGGCAGCTTCTTGAATCAGAAGTGTGGCAATGCCTCTTCCCCGGAAACCCGGAGATACGGCTAGAAGACGGATAATGGGCGAGTGAATCCCCATTTCCGGTTTTCCGTAAGCGTCCTCCGAGGAGAGGAAGAGCTGGACGCTGCCGACGATTTCCCCGTCAAGCTCGGCGACGATCCGGGCATGCGGGGCATGGCTGTACGCGGAATTCCTGATGGAATCCCGGTACTCCTCCCATCGTTCCGTTGACAGATCGAAGGCATACTGCTGATAAGATTCCAGCATCACAGCCGCAACAGCCTCGCATTCCCAATCATATGCATCCCGTACGATCACTTCTTGCATTGAATTCATCGCTACCACTCCTTTTACGGTGTTTATAACTTCAGAGGATACGGTCATATCCTGATAAGGTGAGATTAGTATAGCAGTTTATCTTATTAATCAAATCGGAATACAAAAATATTAATCCCGTCATTAAAAAAATCTATAAGTATATTTGGATTGACAATAATTTGCCAACTGCCTAAGATAAGGATAATTTATAAGGAAATTGTGGTTTTAAAACCATCTATATTCATTGGAATAGTAAGTATAATAAAATGATGTTTCCGGAGGTGTTAGCTTGAACATCGAAAATATCGAGGCTTTTGTCTATATTCATCACTACGGCAGCTTCAATAAGGCGGCAGACGTCCTGTTTCTGTCCCAGCCGACGGTGACCGCACGCATCCAGTCGCTGGAGAGAGAGCTTGACTGCAGGCTGTTCGACCGTTTAGGTAAACAGATTCATCTGACCGACAAAGGCAAACAATTTCTTCCCTATGCCCAGCAAATCCTCCAAACCTTCCAAAAAGGGAAACACCACCTTCAATCCAAGGCGTCCATGCCCAATGAGCTCAGAATCGGAAGCACGGTTTCGGTATCCAATTACTTAATGCCTCATCTGCTTATGGTGCTCAATCGCCGGTTTCCCGAGATGAACTTTAAGCTGACAACAGGCCCTACGGAAGAGTTGGCCGGCAAGCTCTCATCCAAGGACATCGATCTGGCTTTCGTTCGCAAGCTGATGAATCCGGCGTTTCAATCCTATCCGTTCTTCGAAGACCCCATCCGCCTGTATGTCTATAAGGATCATCCGCTCGCTGCGGCCGGGAGAGCCTCCATTCGGGATATTCGGCGCGAGACGCTTGTCTTCTTTGAGTGCGGTTCGCTGGATTGGCTGCGGATTCACCGGGTATTCGAAAGTCTGGAACAGCCGCCGAACATCGTGTTTCAGGTGGATAATTCCGAGACGGCGAAGAAGCTCGTTATGGGGCGGGCGGGGATCTGCTTTTTACCGGGGCTATGCGCCCAGCAGGAGACAGCCGAGGGAAGTTTGATTCCCGTGGATATTGCCGAAACGGCAGGCATTTCCCTGCAGACCCATCTCATCTCCTTGAACGGGCAGAATAATGAGTTTCTGGATTCCTTGCTGGAGCTCGGTCGGGAATTGTCCTATTGATGATTTGCATGGATGAATAGAAAAACTCTATTAGACGCGTTTTCCAAATCGCGGTAAAGTTAGTGACAACATAATTCTCACTAAATCTATAGGAATTATTAAATTAGGGATTGGGACAAGATCGAAAGGGGATGAGGTCGTGAAGAAATCAATCGTGGCAGTCGTTATCATCGCGTTGGCAGGGGTGATCGCCGGGTGCGGAGCAAACACGAAGAGCGGAGAGGCGCAAAAAGATAGCACGGTGAACGCGGCGGAAGGAAAAGGAACGAAGATTGTGGTTGGCACGGGCACGGCCTTTCCGAGGATTTGCTTTATTGACGAGAATGGAAAGCTGACCGGCTTTGACGTTGAGCTGGTGCGGGAGATCGACCAACGTTTGCCGGAGTATGAGTTCGAGCTGCAGACGCAGGAATTCTCCAATCTGCTGCTGAGCCTGGAAACGAAGAAGATCGATGTTGTGGCCCACCAGATGGAGAAGAATCCGGAGCGAACCGAAAAGTACCTGTTCAATAAAGAGCCTTACGCCTATTGGCGAAATAAAATCATTGTTGCCAAGGAGAACGACTCCATTCAATCGCTGGATGATTTGAAAGGGAAAAAGGTATTGACCGGTGCAACCAGTGCGGCAGCTCAGATTCTGGAAAACTACAACAAGGATCATAACGATGCGATCAATATTGTCTATCAGAACGGTGCGGCGAATGATACCGTAAGCCAGATTACGACGGGCCGGGTGGATGCAACCGTTGGGGCGGACTTTACGCTGCCGCTGATCGATCCGCAAGGAAAGCTGAAAACAACGGGTGATCACCTGTCGGAGGCCGACATCCTGTTCGTATTCCGTAAGGATGACCCGGACAGCCAGAAGCTGTCGGATGCGGTCGACGATGCGATCAGAGAGCTTAAATCGGATGGGACGCTGACCAAGCTGAGCAAGGAATGGCTGGGCGACGACTTCACGTCGTCGAATCCATGACGAGATAACCATGCAAGAAGGGAGAAGGATTCATGGGGGCACCGTTCGATTTCACGTATGTGCTTAGCTTTTTGCCTAAACTTTTGTCGACCTTAGGCGTCACGCTGCTGATCGTGGCAGGCTCTCTGCTGGTGGGGATTGTCGTCGGATTTCTGCTGGCCCTTCCCCGCCTATACCGAATCCCGGTGCTGAACGCGTTCTCCAAGGTATACCTATCGTTCTTCAGGGGAACGCCGATCTTGATTCAGCTCTTCTTGTTCTATTACGGTCTGCCGGAGATGCTGAAGCTGGTACATATCGACATGTCCCGGGCGCCCGTCATGGTATTCGTGATCCTGACTTACGGGCTTCATACCGGAGCCTTCATGTCGGAGATGATACGGGCATCGGTAACGGCGGTGGACAGAGGCCAGGTAGAGGCAGCATATGCCATGGGGATGAAAGGATATCAAGCCTTCCTTCGGATCGTTCTCCCGCAGGCGCTCGTGATCGCCGTTCCGGTATTTTCGAATATGGTGATTGCCCTGCTGAAGGATACTTCGCTGGCGTTCACCCTCGGGCTGATGGAGATGACAGGAAAAGCGCAAACCCTGGGCAATATCACCCAGCATTTTATCGAGGCCTATCTGGCGCTGGCTGCCATCTATCTTGTCATCAGCTTTACGCTGGAGAAACTGCTGCTGCGAGCGGAGCGGAGCCTGATGCGTCATGAGGTTCCGGAGTCGGCGGCCCGCAAAAGATTCCGTATGCAAAAGAAATGGTCCTACCGCAGCATCATTGCCGGAATGAAGGCCGAAAAAGGAGGTGCAAAGCTGTGAAAATCGATCCATCCTTCATATGGACGGCGTTCGTAAACCTGCTGTCCGCGATCCCGACAACGCTGTTGATCACCGCCGTATCGGTGTCGGTTGGACTCATGATCGGGTTAGTCGCGGCGTTGGCCCGGATCTATAAAGTGCCTGTGCTCAGCCAGATCGCCACTGCTTACGTGACCTTTATCCGGGGCACTCCCATGCTGACGCATCTGCTGCTGATCTATTTTGGCCTGCCGGTGCTGGTGGATGCGCTGTCCGCCCAGATGAGCTGGGACTTTAAGTCATCCTCCATCCCGATGATCTGGTTTGCGTTCATATCGTTCTCGATTACGGCAGGGGCCTATATGTCGGAAGTGATCCGCTCCGGCCTGCTCGCGGTAAACCGGGGACAGCTGGAGGCGGCCTACTCGATCGGCATGACAACATGGCAGGCGCTGCGCAGAATCGTATTCCCTCAAGCCTTGGCGGTCAGCCTGCCGAACCTGTCCAACTCGGTCATCGGCATGCTTCACGGTTCGACCTTGGCATTTACCGTGTCGGTTGTGGATATTAATGCGCAGGCGCAGATCGTGGCATCGACCAATTGGAAGTTCTTCGAATCGTATCTGGCGGCGGCAGCTATTTTCTGGGGCCTTACGCTCCTCATCGAGAGACTGACCGCAATCATCGAGAAACGAATCAATCTCTACAATCGGGGGGGCGTCGCATGATTCATCTGACCGGAATTTCAAAGTCATACGGCAAGAACGCGGTGCTGAAATCGATTGATCTGACGGTAAACAAAGGGGAAGTGGTGGTGATTCTGGGGCCGAGCGGATCCGGCAAAACCACGCTGCTGCGCTGCGTGAATTATCTCGAGAAGCCGAATGGCGGCGAGATAACCATCGGCGATTACCGGCTCGATTGCAAGCGGGCCACGAAGAAGGAGATACATGGACTCCGTCAGCGATCGGCGATGGTGTTTCAGCAGTACAATCTGTTCAAACATAAGACGGCGATCGAGAACGTGATGGAAGGCTTGGTCGTCGTTAAAAAAATGCCGAAGGCCAAGGCAAGGCAGAAGAGTATCGCCCTGCTCGAAAAAGTCGGTCTTGCCGATAAGCTGGATGCCTATCCGAGCCAGCTCTCGGGCGGACAGCAGCAGCGGGTGGGCATTGCCAGGGCACTGGCCTTGGAGCCGGAGGTGATCCTGTTCGATGAGCCGACGTCGGCGCTCGACCCAGAGCTTGTGGGCGAGGTGCTTGCGGTGATTCGCAAAATCGCGAAGGAAGGGGTCACCATGATCGTGGTGACCCATGAGATGGGCTTCGCGAGGGATGTGGCGAATCACGTCGTGTTCATGGACGAAGGCGTGATCGTGGAGCAGGGACCGCCGTCCGAGCTGTTCCATCATCCGCGGGAAGAACGAACCAAGCAGTTTCTGAAGCGGATCACGCCTGAGCTTAACTATAGCATTTAGGAGGCTGACAAAATTATGGGGCTTACGATAAGCGTGCTTGATCAAAGTCCGATGTATCCCGGGGAAACGGCAGCGGAGGCGTTCGCGCACACCGTGCTGCTTGCCCAAAAGTCGGAGGAGCTCGGCTTCCGGCGTTTCTGGGTTTCCGAGCATCACGATTCGGATCATGTGGCAGGGTCTTCGCCGGAGGTGCTCATCTCCTACCTGTTAGCCAAAACCCGAACCATTCGCGTGGGGTCCGGCGGCGTCATGCTTCAGCATTACAGTCCCTACAAGGTAGCGGAGAATTTCAACGTGCTGGCCGCGCTCGCGCCGGGACGCGTGGATCTGGGCATCGGACGCTCGCCTGGCGGGTTGCCGCGCAGCACGCAGGCGCTGCAGCGGGGCGTGCAGGAGGACGGGTCATTAACGGATAAGATCGTCGAGCTTCGAAAGTTTGTGCACAATACGCTGGAGGAAGACCATCCGCTAGCCGGGCTGCGCGCCGCTCCGCTGCCGGAGACCGCTCCCGAGCTGTACGTGCTGGGGGCAAGCGCGGGCAGCGCGGAAATAGCGGCCGGACTCGGCCTGCCCTATGTATTCTCCCTCTTCATCAACGGGGAGGAATCCGCGGCGTTGGAGGCCATTCGCGTTTACCGAAGCACATTTGACTACTCCCTTGGCAGGGAACCGGAAATTCTTGTAGCTCTATCTGTGATCGTGGCCGATACGGAGGCGGAAGCGGCGGAGCTGGCAGGTGCGCTGAAACTGGTGAAGATACATTTGGCCAGCGGCCTGACGCTGACGCTGGGGACAAGGGAACAGGCGGAAGAATTCGGACGCCAGGCAGGCGAACCGTATACGATCGAGGAGCAGGAACCGTTCATCACCAAAGGGACGAAGGAGACCGTGCGTGAACAGCTGCTCCGGCTTCAGCAGGCCTCAGGCGTTGACGAAATCATCGTCACCAGCAACATCCAGCCCTTTGCCAAGCGAATCCGCTCATTCGAGCTGCTCAGCGAGGCGTTGGCTGAGGTTCCTGCCGAAGCGTAAGGGAATCGATTATGGGTACGTGACTATTTAGGAGGTTTTACGCATGCCGAACCATGTTTTATCCACGGACATAGACATTCAGCGAATTATGGAGATCCGGCGTCATCTGCACCGATACCCGGAGCTGTCGAACGAGGAGTTCGAAACGACGCAGCTGATCAGGGGCTGGCTTGAGGAAGCCGGGATCAGGGTGGCCGAGTATCCGCTTGCCACAGGCATAATCGCCGAAGTCGGCGGACTTCAAGAGGGGCCGATCATTGCGCTGCGAGCGGATATCGATGCCCTGCCGGTCCAGGAAGAGACGGGTCTTCCGTACGCCTCGGCGATTCCCGGCAAAATGCATGCCTGCGGGCACGATTTTCACACGGCTGCCCTGATCGGGACGGCGTATGCGCTGAAGCAGCGGGAGCGGGAGCTGAGAGGAACCGTGCGGCTGATCTTCCAACCGGCCGAGGAGAAAGCCAAGGGCGCAAGGCAAGTTATCGACAGCGGGGCGCTCCAAGACGTACAGGCGATCTTCGGCATGCATAACAAGCCGGACCTGCCAGTCGGGACCATTGGCATTAAGGAAGGTCCACTGATGGCCGCCGCCGACGGCTTCGTGGTTGAAGTGGCAGGGAAGGGGTCCCATGCGGCCGTACCCGAATCGGGTCTTGACCCGATCGTGGCCGCGTCGAATATCATTACGGCCCTCCAGTCAATTGTAAGCCGGAATGTGAGCCCCTTGAAGAGCGCCGTCATCAGCGTTACGAAGCTGCATAGCGGAACCGCGTGGAACGTGATTCCGGATAAAGCGCTGCTGGAAGGAACCATCCGTACCTTCGATAACGACGTCAGGCAACAGGTGCTTGAACGATTCAACCAGGTGGTTGAAGGCGTGGCCGCCGCTTTCGGAACGACGGCTGCCGTGCGCTGGATCGAGGGACCGCCGCCGGTCCATAATGACCGCAGGCTGGCGGAGCTCGGTTATGTCGCCGCTGCCGAAGCGGGATATGAGGCGGTGATACCGGTTCCTTCGCCGGCCGGAGAGGATTTTGCAGTGTACCAGCGCGAGGTTCCCGGGTTGTTTGTTTTCATGGGGACGGCGGGCACGCAGGAGTGGCACCATCCGGCCTTTGATCTGGATGAGCGGGCGATTCCGGTCAGCATCGAATTCTTCACGAGGCTGGCGGAGCGGGCACTCGGGCATTACCGCTCCGGCGGGGAGACTTCGCTATCGCCATCGGTATCACCTTCGTCCTCGCCCTCCCCATCGCCATAAGGAATTCCTTCTGTTGCTGTCATTTGAAAGGAAGCACCGGTTTCTGTTTCAAGCTTTACCGTTATGAAGCCCGGAACATGAACCTTGCGCGGGATGTGAAGGAGCTTTTTGTTATTATTTCTGTCGGCAGGTCATAATCGAGTTTGTATTTGGAGGAGATCGAATGAGCGAATTCCCTATCGAAGCTTTTGTTAATACCCATGATCAGCTGTTGGCCGCCGTCGCCGGGCTTAGCGAGGACCAGCTCCAATGGAAGCAGGCCCCGCACATATGGAGCGTACAGGAGGTGCTCTCTCATCTGGTGGATCACAGCATCGTGATCTCGTTCCGGATTCGGGATATTCTGGCAGGGACGACGGCCCAACTGCCCGGGTTCAATCAGGATGCCTGGGTCAACGGCCAATATTCGAACGAAGGCAGAGCCGAGGATATGTTGGAAGCATTCCGGGCGCTGCTGCACTATAACAGCTTGCTGCTTCGCCGCTTGAGCGGGGCCGATACGGCCAAAACCGGCATCAATTTCAAAGGGGAGACCGTCAGCGTCTCAGATATCGTCAACGGTTTTACCCGCCACGTACAAAATCATCTCGGGCAGATCGAACGCATTAAACTGGCTGCCGCTCCGGTGTAAGGACGAGGGAGCTATTAACGATAAGGAGGACTGGAATATGGCAAAGCAAAGACAATTGAAATTGGGGGCGCTCCTGCACGGAGTAGGCGGAGGAACCTCCATGTGGCGGCATCCGGATGCGCAGCTTGACGCAAGCGTGAATTTTGAGTTGTATAAGCAGTGGGTTCGGAAAGCCGAAGGGGGCAAGTTCGATCTGATCTTCATTGCGGACGGACTGTATATCAACGAAAAATCAATCCCGCATTTTCTGAATCGCTTTGAGCCGATCACCATTCTGAGCGCACTGGCTGCCGTCAGCAAAAACATCGGTCTAGTCGGTACGTTATCCACCTCGTACAGCGAGCCGTTCACCGTTGCCCGTCAGTTCGCGTCGCTCGACAAGATCAGCGACGGACGGGCGGGCTGGAACATCGTCACCTCTCCGCTGGAGGGCTCGGCCCTGAATTACGGCAAGAAGGAGCATCCGGAGCACGATAAGCGATATCGGATCGCAACGGAGTATTTGGAGGTGGCCCGGGGCCTATGGGATTCCTGGGAGGACGATGCTTTTGTGCGGAATAAGGAGACGGGCGTCTTTTTCGATCCCGAGAAAATGCACACGCTAAATCATGAAGGCGAGTTCTTCTCCGTGAAGGGGCCGCTGAACATCGCCCGTTCCAAGCAGGGACAGCCGGTTATTTTTCAAGCGGGATCGTCCGAGGTCGGCAAGAACTACGCCTCCAAGGAAGCTGATGCCGTATTCACCGGTCATGAATCCGTGGAGGATGCGGCAGCCTTTTATCAGGACGTGAAGGCGCGGGCGGCGGGATTCGGCCGGAATCCGGACGAAGTGCTGATCTTTCCCGGCATCAGCCCGATTATCGGCAGTACGGCCGAAGAGGCGGAGCGCAAATATGAGCAGGTAGCCGGTCTGGTGACCATCGAGAATGCCCTGGATTATCTGGGCCGCTTCTTCGAGCATCACGATTTCTCCCAGTACCCGCTGGATGAACCGTTCCCTGAGCTGGGTGACCTGGGCAAGAACAGTTTCCGGAGCGGCACCGACAAAATCAAAAGGGATGCCAAGGAGAAGGGGCTCACGCTCCGGCAAGTGGCGCTGCAGTCGGCCACACCGCGCGGCGGGTTTATCGGCACGCCGGAGCAGGTGGCAGACAAGATCCAGGCTTGGTTCGAAGCAGGCGCGGCCGACGGCTTCATGATCACTGCGGCGGTACCGAACGGGCTGGAGGATTTTGTGGACCAAGTCGTGCCGATTCTGCAGGAGAGAGGCCTCTACAGAACCGAGTACGAGAGCGACACGCTGCGCGGCAATTTAGGATTGCCCGTGCCCGAGAACCGATACAGCAAAGGTAAGGCAGTTGCTGCACGTTCTTAAATGGGAGCAGGGCATGACGGCAAAATGATGGATTTTGCGGGGGAGCTTCATGAAGAGCTCTCCGGGATCCGGAGGGACCTTCATCAGCATCCCGAGCTCCTGTACGATGTCTTCCGCACTTCGAAGCTTGTGACTGATCTCCTGGAGTCGTGGGGGATTGAGGTCAGGCGGAATGTGGGCAGACATTTCGGGATGGGGGTCGTCGGCACGCTTCATGGAACGGCCGGCAGCGGTCCGACCCTTCTGCTGCGAGCCGACATGGATGCCCTGCCGATCCGGGAGGAGAACGACGTGTCTTACCGATCGAAACATGAAGGGGTAATGCATGCTTGCGGTCATGATGCCCATACCGCAATGCTTCTGGGCGCGGCGCGGACCTTGGCACATTATCGCCATCGCGTCCGCGGCACGATCCGCTTTGTCTTTCAGCCTGCCGAGGAAGGGGCTCTACCAAGCCCGCTGGACGGACGGCTGCTGTCGGGCGGGCGCGATATGATTGAAGACGGCGTGCTGGAGCATGCGGATCAATGTTATGCCCACCATGGATGCCGGAGCTGCCTGTCGGTTCGTTTGGCGTGCATACCCGTTATGCCATGGCGGCATCAAGCCATTTTAGAGTACATTTCCATGGAATCCCGGGGCATCACAGTTCCCCTCATCTGGCTACGGATGCCCTCCAAATGGCAGCCCGGTACGTAACGGAGGTCAATAGCTTGATGGCCAACCGGTTGGATCCCTCTGAACCAGCCGTGCTGGCATTCGGCACGCTTCAGGCAGGCACCGCCATCAATGTCATCGCTGCGCACAGCGAGCTTGCGGGAACCTTTCGGGCGTTTCGGAAGGACATCGTGGGGGCGATTACGGAGGGCTTAAGGCGCCTGGCCGCCTCCATTGCGGACCAAGCAGGCGGCAGCTATCAGCTGGAGCTTCGTGAAGGGATGGCCGTGGTCAACGACGGAGCCGCGCTGCGTCGTATGACGCAAGCTGCAGGGCAAGTGCTGGGCGAGGAGCAAGTACATGTGCTCCATCCACCCAGCCTGGCAGGCGAGGATTTTGGTTGGTACATGGATCAGGTCCCGGGCGCTTTGATCGTCCATGCGATTCACCAGCCCCGATTCGATGTGGATGAAGCTGTCCTGGTGCATGGGACGCGAATATGGGTGCGCCTAGCCCTACATGACGTTTACGAATAAGGAGGAAATCATGACGAAAATCGCCTTTATAGCAGGAAGCCCGACTCAAGGGTCGCGTTTGTTCGGATTGACGCAATATGTAGAGGATCGCCTGGTCATTGCCGGCTACGAGATCGAATTCATCTCGGCAGCGGATCTACCGGCTGAGGATTTGCTGCGGGCCGATTTCAACAGTCCGGCCATCAAGCAGGCCATAACGGTGGTTGAAGGAGCTGCTGCCGTTATCATGGCCAGCCCGGTGTATAAAGCTTCTTATTCAGGGGCGTTGAAAACGATTTTGGATATTCTTCCTCAAAAAGGTTTGCAAGGCAAAGTCGTGCTCCCGCTGTTCATCGGCGGCACCATCGCGCATTTGCTCGCGGTGGATTATGCGCTGAAGCCGGTAATATCCGCACTCGGGGGAACCCATATTCTCAACGGGGTGTTTGCCGTAGATCAGTGGATTACCCGCCTCGAACTCGGCGGTTACGATCTCACGGAGCAGCTGAGAGAACGCCTGGATGACGCGCTAAACGAGCTGCAATCAGAACTGGCCCGATATTCGGCTGTGCCGGCGGAGCGGCAGGGACAGGCGGTCTGACACCTAGGTTTCCAAGACAAACTGTGTTCGATGTTGAGAAGCAGCAGCCGCGATCCGGATCCGTGGATCGTGGTTTTGCGCTATCATAATTACCGGGGGTTAAGGGCTCAAATAGAGAATCAGGAAGTGAGGATAGAACTTCTCTATATGGTCTTGTAGAACAGAATGCTGGGTGATAGAGTAATCAACAACATAATTCCGACTATACACATTGGAAATATGTATGTAATGCCAGTGAAAGAGCGACCCAAAAGCATCCCAGCACCATAAATGGCGTTCCATTAATAAATCGGATTGGAAGGGAGTCAGTCTGGATATGAGAAACCATGCTCAAAAACGAGGGAAAGCGGTTGCCGCTGCTGCTTTGGTATTGATGCTGCTGCTGTCCGCATGCGGAGGGCAGCAGGCCTCTTCAGGGAGCACGACGGCAGCAGGAGCACTTGCCGCACAAGGCGTACCCCCACAGGGAGGAGAACTCAGCTTTGCCCTTGCGACATCGCCTGACACGCTGGATCCGCACCGCAGCGGGCTGGCGGTATCCGTTCGAGTCATCCGTACGATTCACGACAGTTTGGTGGTTCAGCTGCCTGATCATACGATCAAGCCATGGCTGGCGACGGAGTGGGAAGTCTCGGAGGATGGCCTCAGCTATACGTTCAAGCTTCGGGAGAACGTGAAGTTCCACGACGGTACCGCGTTTAATGCGGAAGCGGTGAAATATAATTTCGACCGGATCCTGGATCCGGCCACGAAAGCGTCCAATGCGGCAGCATTGCTGCAGCCGTACCAGTCTTCGGAAGTTCTGGACGAATATACGGTCAAGCTGAATCTGGCCACGCCATCCCGAGCTTTTCTCGGTAATTTGAGTCAAGCCTTACTGGGGCTTGTCTCTCCGGCCGCGGCGCAGAAATACGGCGATCAGCTCGGACAGCATCCGGTCGGCACCGGGCCGTTCAAGTTTGTGAAATGGGAGGAGAACGCAGGTATTCAGGTAGAACGCAATCCGGATTACAAGTGGGCGCCGGAGCTGGTGACCAATCAGGGAGCCCCTTATTTGGACGGCATCGATTTCCGAATCGTACCGGAGGAAGCCACGCGGATCGGAAGCGTTCAGAGCAAGCAGGTGCTTGCCGCCGAGACGGTGCCGCCCCAACATATTTTGACGCTGGAGAAGGACCCGAACTTCCAGCTGCTGCAGACGAACACCGTCGGGTTGCCCTACACGCTCTTTTTCAATAAAGACCGCGAACCATGGAATGAATTAAAAGCGCGGCAGGCCGTACAGCTTGCGGTGGATGTGGATACGATCGTCAAGACGCTGTATTTAGGCACCTATGAGCGTGCCTGGTCTCCGTTAACGCCGGGAACGTTCGGCTATGACGCATCACTCGAGCAGTCGATTAAGCCGGACATCCCAAAGGCTAATCGGCTGCTGGATGAGCTCGGATGGATGAGGGGCGAAGACGGAATCCGGGTTAAGGACGGCAAGAAGCTTACGCTTCGTTATGTGGACGGCACCCCGAACCGGGAGAAGCGCAACGATATTGCGGTGATGATTCAGCAGCAGCTGAAGCAGGTCGGCATCGCCGTCGAGGTCGAGATCACAAAGGATATCCGAACGGTGGTGTATACCAACGGCGATTATGATTTATACGGCAACAGCCAGGTGAACTCGGATCCGAACGCACTCTATTCGTTCTATCACTCCTATGATCCGAAAGGTCAGGCTAGCCTGTCCAGGCTGAACGATCCGGATGTGGATCAATGGCTTGAGCAAGGACGGGTGGAGAAGGACGACGCGAAACGTGCGGAGCTGTATCAGCAGGTCCAGCAATATATCATCGACCATGCGATCATCCTCCCGATTTATGTGTTTCCATACACGGTGGCAGCATCGAACTCGGTTCAAGGCGTGCTGTTCGATTCGCTGGGCTACCCGCTATTCAATGATGTGTCTCTGCAAAAATAGAAGAAAGGGGGCTTGAAGAAGTATGGCTAGAACGTTGACCTGGCGAGTGTTGAACTCTTTGCTTGTCATCGTTGGTTCGCTTGTCCTCGTATTCTCCATTCTTTATGTCCTTCCGGGGGACCCGACGGATAACATGGTGGATCCCTCCATGGCAACGCCGGAAGTGATCGCGAATCTGCGGCATGAGCTTGGGGTCGATCAACCCTTTCATATTCAGTTCCTTCGTTATTTCGGCGATATTCTTCAAGGCGATTTCGGCACGTCGCTCATCAATTCCGATCCGGTGCTGCCGAAGATCGTGGAGAGTTTCCCGGCAACGCTCGCGCTGACGGCGGCAAGCTCGCTGGTCTCGGTCATCGTCGGCATTCTGCTTGGGGTATTGTCGGCGATTCACCGGAACAAGGCGATTGACATCATCGCCCGAATCGTCGGTTTATTCGGCATATCGATGCCCACCTTCTGGTCGGGCATCCTGCTGCTCCTGATTTTCTCTATCACGCTGGGCTGGTTCCCGGCCATGGGCTCGGATGGCTGGATGACGCTGGTGCTGCCGGCACTGGCGCTGGGAACGGTGGGGGCAGGCTTCATCGTGCGCATGGTCCGTAACAGCATGCTCGATGTGATCAACGAGCAGTTCATCGTGACCTTGCGTTCCAAAGGCCTTGCGGAGCGGGCGGTGATGTACCGTCATGCACTGCGCAATGCGCTGATTCCAGCCGTGACCATGATCGGGATGCTTGTCGGGGAAATGCTGGCGGGCACGGTGGTCATCGAGACGGTTTTTTCCCGGCAGGGGATCGGCAGAATTATTGCCGATGCCATCATGGCCAAGGATCTGCCGGTCGTTCAAGGCGTGATTCTTTTTTCCGCCATCATCTACGTCATCGTGAACCTGATCGTGGATATTTCCTATACATGGATCGATCCCCGCGTCAGACGTTCGGCTTAAAGAAGAGGAGGGAGTTCATATGAGAGAGGCGGTCTCCGCCAAAACGGTTTGGCGTGAACGAAGGCTGACGTCTCCTTCTACGCGCCGGCTCGGCCGATTCTCGGCGAATGATGGGTTCTTGTACGCCGCAGGCTTGGTTGTGCTGTTTATCGCCGCATGCGCCATCGTGCCGCAGTGGATCGCGCCTTATGCCCCGACCGATATGCTAACGGATCGTATTATGCAGGCACCGAGCGCGGCCCATCTATTCGGCACCGACTATTTTGGCCGGGATATATTCAGCGTGGTCGTTCATGGCAGCCGGGATTCGCTCTTCATCGGTTTTGCCTCCGTCCTCGTAGGAGGGCTAATCGGCGGCACGATCGGAGCATTGTCCGGGTATGCAGGAGGCTGGGTGGATACCGTTCTAATGCGGTTGAACGACATTCTGATGACCATTCCGGGCATCCTGCTCGCATTGGCGATTGCCGGGGCTCTAGGACCGAGCCTGTTCAATGTCGTGCTGGCGGTGGCGGTCTCCGCCATACCCGGTTATGCACGGGTGATGAGGGCCCAGATTATGAGCATCAAGAACCGGACGTTCGTGAAGGCGGCCGGGTCCATCGGCGCTTCGCCGCTGCGTATTTTTTGGAACCATGTGCTGCCGAACAGCCTGTCCCCCCTGCTGGTTATGGCAACCATCGGCTTCGGAACCTCCATTCTGACAGGATCGGGGCTGAGCTTTCTTGGTCTTGGCGTGCTCCGCGAAGTACCGGATTGGGGGACGCTGCTCTCTCAGGGCAGAGGATACCTGACGGTTGCGTGGTGGATGTGCACCTTTCCCGGTCTTGCCATTACGGCATTCGTGCTGTCCGTCAATATCATCGGCGACCGGCTGAGGGATGATCTCGATCCAAAGAAAATCACGCAGCGATAGGAGGACGTGGATGAGTACTTTACTGGATATCCAACAGCTGTCGGTTGATTTTAGAACCCGTCGGGGAACGATTCATGCAATCCGCGACGTGACGCTTTCGATAGGGGCAGGGGAAACGGTATGTCTGGTGGGCGAATCCGGGAGCGGCAAGACGGTGACGTCCAAAGCCATCATGCGCCTGATCGATCATGAGCATGGCCGGATCACGGGCGGAAGCCTCAGGCTTGGCGGGACGGATCTTGCCAGTCTGACGGAGGCCGAGCTGAGGCGTTATCGCGGGAAAAAAATGGCGATGGTCTTTCAGGAGCCCATGGCTGCCTTCGATCCCGTCTTTACCATTGGGCAGCAGATTGAGGAAACCATTCTGCAGCATGAGCGGGTATCGAAGCGGGAGGCGAGGGATCGTGCCGCCAGGCTGCTTGGACGGGTAGGCATTCCCGAACCGGAGCTGCGGCTGAAGCAGTATCCGGGGGAACTGTCCGGCGGGATGCTGCAGCGGGCGATGATCGCCATGGCCTTGTCCTGCGGACCAGATCTTCTGATCGCGGACGAACCGACAACCGCACTGGATGTTACGATACAAGCGCAGATTCTGCGCCTGCTGAAGGATCTGCAGCAGGAATTCGGCATGTCCATCCTGTTGATTACGCATGATTTGGGCATCGCGGCCGATATGGCGGACCGGATCGTGGTGATGTATGCGGGGGAGATCGTCGAAGAGGCACCGGCGGCTGATCTGTTTGCCCTTCCCCGCCACCCCTATACTCGGGGGTTGCTTCGCTCCGTAGCCACGCTGGAGACGGTTCGGGGATCCAAGCTTCATGCGATTGAAGGGTCCATTCCGAATCTGGCTGCGCTGCCGGATGGCTGCCGCTTTCATCCGCGGTGCCCTTTCGCTAATGAGCGCTGCACGCAGGAGACGCCTTCCTTAGCGGGTGATGAGGGCTGGAAAACGGCCTGCTGGCGTTCGGAGGAGCTCGTACAGAGAAAGGACTGGCTGGGAGAAGCCGCCGAGGCGGCTTCTGGTGCAGTTTCTGAAGCGGTTTCTAGTAAAGTTTCTGGTGCAGATTCCGGTGCAGTTTCTGAAGCAGTTTCTGAGACTGTTTCTGAAGCGGTTTCTGGTACAGTTTCTAGTGCAGTTTCCGAGGCTGCTTTCAAAGCGTCCAAAGCTGTTCCAGGGGAAGCGTCGCAACCACGATGGGCTGATATAAGCTATGGCATCGATGAGATGACGATTAAGAATAGCATGGATAATCAGAATCCAAAGCATGATCCGTTCGTAGAATCCCCGGACGTGTTGTTTGCCGTCGAGAATCTTAGAAAGTATTATCCCGTGCAAGGGGAAAGCTTCGGCAGGAAGAAGTTGATCCGGGCCGTGGATGACGTAAGCTTCACGATTCGCAGAAGAGAAACCTTTGGGCTGGTTGGTGAATCCGGGAGCGGGAAATCCACGCTGGGCCGATTGCTGTTGCAGCTGGAGCGGGCAACGGAGGGCAAGGTCCTGTTCGAAGGAGAGGACCTGACGAAGCTGGGAGGCACCGCATTGCGCAGGGCACGGCGTCACATGCAAACAATCTTCCAGGATCCCTACGGGTCGCTTGATCCTCGCTGGAAGATCGGGGACAGTATTGCAGAACCGCTCTTGGTACAGCATCATCTGCCCGCAACGGCCGTGCAGAAGCGTGTCCACGAGCTGCTCGGTCTGGTCGGGCTTGACCCTTCATGGGCGGATCGGTATCCCCATGAATTCTCCGGAGGACAGCGGCAGCGCATCGGCATTGCCCGGGCCATCGCGCTGAACCCGCGGTTTATCCTGGCTGATGAAGCGGTGTCCGCTCTGGACGTGTCGGTTCAGGCGCAGATTATGAATTTGCTGCAGGACTTGCAGCAGAGGCTTGGGCTGACCTATCTGTTCATCGCCCACGGCCTGCAAGTCGTTCGCCATCTATCCGATAGGATCGGCGTGTTGTACCTTGGGAAGCTGGTTGAGATCGCCCCGAGCGAATCCCTGTTTCTCAGGCCGGCCCATCCGTATACGCGGGCACTGATCGACTCGATACCGCAGAGAACCTCGGGCGGGTTCCGGCAGACAGGAGGAATAGAGGGTGAGATCCCCTCTCCGGCAAACCCGCCTTCCGGCTGCCGCTTCCATACCCGCTGCCCGCTCGCAACCGCACGCTGCCGCGAAGAAGAGCCGCAGCTGCTGGTCCTGGAGAGCGGGCATTATGCAGCCTGTCATCATCCGCTGTGAGGATGATGGCGGCAGTCCACCCGTAGGGGGTTAATAAAACATGTCCATCAATAGGGGCCATTTCCGGGCGAGGACTGGGAGCGGGCAGGCCGAGCTTTCATTCTGGCCGCTTTTGATTACGTTGTTTCTCGGATCGTTTGCCGGCATGTACCACGTCGTATCACTCAATGTTTCTCTCCCGGGTTTCATCGGCATATTCGATGCCGAGCTGAGCACGGTACAGTGGATTATTACCGGGTTCTCGCTGGCTTGCGGGATGATCACGCCGGTGAGCGGATACCTCGTGGACCGTTTCGGGGGCAAATCCATGTTCTTGTTGTCCCTTGTGGGAATTACGGCAGGTTCCATTCTGTGCGCGTTGTCATGGAACATCTATGCGCTCATCGGTTTTCGCATGGTTCAAGGCTTGTTCTGCGGGCTGATTCAGCCTATCTCCCTTACGATGATTTACCAGACGCTGCCGCGGGAAAGACAACCGCTTGCGGTCAGCGTATGGTCGTTCTCGACGGTGCTCGGCACCGCCATCGGCCCTTCGCTCAGCGGCTGGTTTCAGCAGCATGATTGGCGTTGGATTTTTCTGGTCACGGTACCGATCGGAGCGGCTGCATGGTTTGCCGGCCTGCTGCTGCTTCCGGCCGGATTTACCGCTGTTCGGAAGAAGCTGGATGTGGCGGGACTCGCGCTGGCCACGGTGGGAAGCCTGGTCCTGCTGATGCTCTTTGGTAATATACATGCATGGGGGCTGCAATCCCCTCTGACATGGGGATGCTTGATCATAGGCTGTCTATGTCTGATTATGTTCGTCCAGGTTGAGCTTCGAACGCGAGAGCCGCTTCTGAATCTAAGATTGTTCCGCAATGCTGGCTTTACGATTAGCTTGGCGGTTTCGCTCATACTAACCTTCGCCCTCTATTCCGGTGTTTACTTCATCCCGCTGTTTCTGGAGGAAATCCAGGGCTTGTCTCCTTTCCAGGTCGGGTTGCTGTTCCTTCCGGCTGCGGCGTGCCTCACCATCGCTACCTTCCTGTCAGGGAGGTGGTATGCCTCTTGGGGACCAGCTCTCCTGATTACACTGGGCAGCCTGATCCTGTTCGTCACGACCTTCCGATTCAGCAGGCTTCATATGGAAACGACGCTGGTCTCCGTCATGATCTGGATGTGTATCCGCAACGTAGGCTCCGGCCTGGCTATTTCCCCGGCAACAAGCACAGCGATGGCAGCGGTCACGGAGCAGGAATCGGGCCATGCGTCGGCACTGCTGAACTGGTTGCGGCAGGTGTTCAGCTCGATGTCGCTTGGCATGTTTACGTCACTGTTCTATGCGCGATTGAACGTGCATGAGGGCCGATTGTCTAACGGTACTTTAGGCGAGACCAAGGAGTGGTTGCATCGGATCATTTACACGAGGAGCATTGATGATGTGTTCCTGGTGGCAAGCGGGCTGGTTGCACTGGCGATCCCCTTGGCTCTTCTCCCCCAGCGAAGAAAGCAAACCTTGAAGGCTGCCGGGAGCTCAGCTATGCAAGACTCATCGGCTTAGCATGTAACCCAGTCTTTGTTTAGAAATTGTATAGTTCGGTCCTATATTCTAGTTCTATAGACTTATACAGCTGGAGTGATAGGATGACAGACGAGTATTTTGACGAGATGCGCAAGTTCGGCCACGAGGATGAGATGAGGTACCGGATATTGATGCGAGGGGTAAAGAACCTGCTGGAACAGCGGAAACGTGAAAAGTCCAAGCTGTTCAAAGTACTCCCGCATCGCCAAAGGAAAAAAGATTTGCGTGTAGGTAAATGGTCATGATGTGCCGCTAGCGAAGAAGTCGTGAACCATGGCAGACAAATCCTATGGTTAAGACTAATTCCAAGTACAGAGACTGCCCTGATGGTATGGGTGGTCTTTCTTTTTTTTCGGTATGTTCCCAGAACGCACGTTGTCGGTTGTTGTTTCCAAAATAATGGACGGGTGGCTAGCCGGATTCGTTTAACAGATGATTTGCTGTCGTTCTAGCTGCCCGCAGGATCTTGATTGGCGAAGCCGGTTTAGAAGACAGTTCCATCGGCGAGAAAGCTCGGAAAATAAAAGGCCGACCCCTGGCGCTTGAATGCGAAAAGGAGTCGGCTTTATTGCAATTCGTACTATACCGGCGCCAGTTCCGGTGTGGGTGTCGGCGTTGTTGGTTGTTTGGGTTCCGCTAGCTCTTGCTTGAAAGGCCTGCGCATGCCCTTCCCGCGCGGGACGCACATCGGGGTTCCGTACAACGGGTCCGGAATAATCTCGCACGGCAGTTGGAACACGGTTTGCATCAGCTCGGAATTAATGATTTCTCCCGGTGCGCCCTTGGCCTTGATGCTTCCGTCGCGAATGGCGACGATATGATCGGCATAGCGGCAGGCCAGATTGATATCATGCAGGACCATGACAATGGTCCGTTGCTCTTGAACATTTAATTCATACAGCAGATCCAGCACCTCGATCTGGTGCGTTAGATCCAGATAGGTGGTCGGTTCATCAAGCAAAATGAGCGGCGTCTCTTGGGCCAGCGTCATCGCGATCCAAGCCCGCTGGCGTTGGCCGCCGGATAACGAGTCAACCGTACGGTCAGCCAGTTCAGTCAAACCTGTGGATGCCAGCGCCGCCGTGACGGCTTCCTCATCCTCGCGTGACCATTGACGAAGCCAGCTCTGGTACGGATAGCGTCCTTGCTTTACCAGTTGCATCACCGTCAACCCTTCCGGGGCGGTAGGTCCTTGAGGCAAAATAGCGAGCTTACGCGCCACGTCTTTCGTGGACAAACTTGCGATGTCGGCTCCATTCAATACAACCGAGCCGCGCTGCGGTTTCAGCAGCCTGGCCATGGAGCGCAGCAAAGTGGACTTGCCGCAGCCGTTGCTGCCGATAAACACGGTGATTTTACCTATAGGCACGGTTAAATCCAGATTTTCGAATATAAAGTCTCCCCCGTAGGACAGACCCAATCCCTTTGCTTCCAGCGTATTCATGACGCCAGCTCCTTTCGGTTCTAGAATCGATTGCGGTTACGGTACAGCAAGTAGAGGAAGAACGGCGCGCCGATCGCGGCGGTGAATACGCCTGCCGGCACGTCGCGCGGCAGAAATGCCGTCCGTGCTACCAGGTCGGCGACAAGCAGTAGAATCGCTCCAATCAGGGCGCTGACTGGCAGTACGCTTCCGAAGTTGGGGCCCACCAGCCTGCGAGCCATGTGCGGTGCCATCAGACCGATGAAGGCGATGGCGCCGCCGATCGAGATGGCTGCTCCGGCCAGGGCGACGCTGAGTCCGATTAGGATCAGCCGCTGCTTCTGAACCTGGGCGCCTGTGCTGCTGGCAACGTCGTCTCCTAAGGCTTGAATGTTCACATTGCGGGCTTGCAGCCACGTAAGCGGTAGAAGTACGGCTACCCAAGGCAGCAGGGTCATAACGTCCTTATCCCAGGACATGCCGTAAATGCTGCCTGCCATAAAGGTTAGGGAGCGGTCGGCCAGCTGCAGCGGCCCGGATATGATCAGCATATAGGAGATCGATTTGATGGCAGCCGATACTCCAATCCCGATTAGGACGAGCCGCAGCGGCGATACGCCATTTTTCCAGGCGAGCACGTACAATAGACCGGTAATGAAAAAGGCACCAAGGATGGCGAATAGCGGCATCCAGTGGATCGATACGGTGCCCGTAAATATGAAGATGAAGAGAACCGCCCCAAGCGATGCTCCCTCCGTTATGCCGATGACATCGGGAGAGGCCAGGGGATTGCGGATGACGCCCTGCAGAATAGCCCCTGCCACCGCGAGAGCGGCGCCGATCAGCACGGCGATAATAATTCGAGGCAGCCTCAGCTGCATGACGATGACCTGCTCCATAGGCGGAGCATCGCCGAACAATGCCTTTATGACATGAAGCGGCGAAACAAACTGGCTTCCCGTCCCTGTGCTAATAATCATGGTGGTGACGCAAAGCACGAATAGGATCAGGCATACCCATAGTGTTCTTCTCTCCAGCATAAACGATACTTTCGCGTTCCTGGAGCGGAATATGCGGTGTTTACTCATTGTGCTCGTCTTCCTTTCCTGGCTATGTACACGAAGAACGGCACGCCGATGATTGCGGTCATCACGCCAACCGGGACTTCCTTCGGCATGGCAATATATCGGGAACCGAGATCGGCCGTCACCAGCAGAAGTGCGCCCAGCACCGCGCTGTAAGGCAGAATCCAGCGATAATCATTTCCTATTAAATACCGAACGATATGCGGGATGATGATTCCGACGAATGCGATGGGTCCAGCAGCGGCAACGGAACCTCCAGCCAGCAATATAACGGCCGCTGCCGCTAACAGCTTAATGAGGGCTGTTTTTTGCCCAAGGCTCTGCGCGATATCGTCACCCATGGAGAGGGCGTTCAGATGACGGCCCAGCAGGAGTGCAGCCAGCATGCCAACGGTCATGTACGGCCACACGGCTGCGAGTTGGTTCAAATCGCGTCCGGCTACCGAACCGACAAGCCATACCAGCACCTGGTCGAACATTTTGCCGTCGGAGAGCATCAATCCCTGCGTCAGGGAGTGGAAGAAGGCGGCTATGGAGGCACCCGCGAGGGTGATTTTTACCGGCGTCATGCCGTCCCTCCCGATGCTGCCCAGGAAAAATACGATACCCCCGCTGACCGCGGCTCCGATCAGCGCAACCCAGGTAAGGGATTGGAGTCCGCTTACGCCCAGCCAGCCTGCGGACATTATAATGAAAAAGGCGGCACCGGAGTTGACGCCCAGCGTGCTGGGCGATGCAATCGGATTGCGCGTGATGACTTGCATAAGGGCACCCGCAACAGCCAGGGATGCTCCTACAGCAAGCGCAATGAGCGCGCGGGGCAGTCTTGCCATGAGAATGATCAGATGCTCATTGCTCCCGTTGAAGTGAGTGAACGATTCCCATACCTGATGAAGAGGTATGTTCGTTACTCCAAATGCGATGCTGCCCATGACGGCAGCAGCCAGCGCCAATAGCGATATGAATAGTCCGAATACGCGCATATATGCTCACTTTCTTAAGTCCATGAATAATTAAGTTCATATGAATTTTAGGTGAAGGGACCCCATCTGTCAATGAGCTTGATAATCATTCTCATAAATATCTTGATATTTTTCATGAAACCCTTTATAGTTTTGAATCAGTGATTGATAATGATTTTCAAGTAGAGGGATATGACATAAGGGGGATTTAGATAGGAATGGGAAAAAAAGTGAAACATAAACCAACGAGAGGCCTCAAGTTTAGCTTGCTGGCTCTGATCATGATCGTGATTCTTGCCGGGTGCGGAGCAAGCCCGGCAAAAGAAAATGCAAACAATGCGGGCGGCGAGACAACGAATACCGCAGAGGGCAACAGCGGCGCTGCAGCCGGCGGCGAATCGTATGAAGTTACGCATGCCATGGGGACGGAAACGATCAAGGGAACGCCTCAAAAGGTTGTCGTCCTTACGAACGAAGGAACCGAGGCGCTTCTCGCATTGGGCGTGAAGCCTGTAGGTGCCGTTAGATCCTGGACAGGCGACCCTTGGTATCCGCATATTAAAGACCAGATGGAAGGCGTTACCGTTGTCGGGGAAGAGAGCCAGCCGAACATCGAGCTGATCGCCGGCCTGCAGCCGGACCTGATTATCGGCAACAAGATGCGTCAGGAGAAAGTATACGAGCAATTGAAGGCGATCGCGCCGACCGTTTTTGCCGAGGATCTTCGCGGCGAGTGGCAGAACAATTTTGAGCTGTATGCCAAAGCGCTGAACAAGGTATCCGAAGGCGAAGAGCTATTGGCTGCATACGACAAGCGGATTCAGGATTTCAAAGAGAAGGCCGGAAGCAAGCTGGACGAGACCGTCTCCGTGGTCCGTTTCATGGCTGGCAAGACGCGTGTATACCACACCAATACGTTCTCGGGCGTTATTTTCGATAAAATCGGCATCGCCCGCAACGATATGACCAAGAACGCCAAGGACGATTTCGTTGACGAGATCACGAAGGAGCGTTTACCTGAGGTAGAAGCCGACAGACTGTTCTACTTCACTTATGAAACCGGGGATGGCGGCGCCAACCAAACCGAGCAGGAATGGATCAACGATCCACTGTGGAATAACCTGAATGTCGTCAAGAACGGCCAGGCCCACAAAGTGGACGATGCCATCTGGAATACAGCAGGCGGCATCCTGGCAGCGAATCTGATGATTGACCAGCTTCAAGAATTCTACGGCATTCAGTAATGAATGCAGACGAATGCAGACGAATGCAGACGAATGCAGCAGGCTAGTATTATCGTATAGCGGATGATGCTAGGAAAAAGCATAAAGGAGGCATTCCAAAAGATCTTAGATCTTAAGGGATGCCTCCTTTTTTGTATCGCAGCGTGTCCAGCATGGCGCATAAGCAGTATCGCTGCGTGTGCAGCACCACCGCCTCACCGCTTATGTAGCTGCGTGCACACCACTCACCGGCACAGCTATGCCAGCTCCGTATTTTATACCGCTCCCCTGATCCGTTAACGGACACTAGTTCCCTTATTTGCCTGATTTACCTTCGATTCTTAAAACTAACGGACACAGGATCGCTTATCACCGCAATAAACTGCCTTTTTACGCCCATATTCTATGAATAACGTATCTGGTGTCCGTTAACTCTCGAAAATTACGCCTTTTCAGCTAAATAACGTATCCTCAGTCCGCTATGCCCTCTGAGCAGTCGCACCAAGCCAGCAGTAGCTCCAAGATTCAGTAGCATCAATACCAGCAGTCGCACCAATACCAGCAGTAGCACCAATACCAGTAGCACCAATACCAGCAGTAGCATCAATACCAGCAGTCGCACCAAGCCAGCAGTAGCACGAGGACCAGTAGTAGCCCCAATCCCAGCAGTCGCACCAAGCCCAGCAGTAGCCTCAACTATATACTCTGTGCTCCCCGGTTTCTACCTCTAAACCATAGCTACTCTGGGTTCCCCCCGGCCCCTACACCGATTATAATCCCAGCCATTCATGCATACCCCTTGGAATCGAACCACCCATGATGTTCTCCCTGAAATGACGCTCGATCTCACTTCACCTTGTTACGAAATCTTCACCACGATTTCCGCACCGGCAACATAGGTCATTGCCTTCATGTAATCCGGGTCCTGGGCGCGTCGTTCCATCTCCTCGGGCGTTAGGTCCTCCAATCGCGTCTGAATCCACCATAAGTTGCCGAACGGGTCCCGTACCCGTCCCACCCGGTCGCCGAAGAACAAACTCGTTGGCTCCGTCACCGAGACGGCTCCTGCGGCAAGCGCTTGCTGGTGGACGGCGTCGCAATCCTCAACATATAGACGGAGGTACGCCGGGCTATCCGGCCATTCCGGTTTCGCGTCAAACATCATGACGACGGCATCCCCGATTCGCACCTCGGCATGGCCGATGACACCATTGCCAACATAGACGCGGGCTAACTCTTCGGCTTGAAAAGCCTTCTCCAGGAATTCGATTAGCGCCGCGGAGTTTCTTGAGATAATCCATGGTGTTACGGAGGTGTAGCCATCCGGAATGGGTTTAACCGCTTTTGATGGGTTCGTCATAAATACGCTCCTTTTTATGCTTCATTTTAGTTTGTTTGCTCTTATGTACTCATTATGTTGGGGAATACATGACAACCGAGCGTCAGTGTTTCTGAAACAAGTGCCGGGTAGCCGGCGTTTTTTATTCGCGAAAGACCTCTGCCACGGTACAACATCATGATCAACCGGTCTCGGGAAGATTTCCGAAGTGGAGTTCCGTCCACGAACCGTTAACGTTTGACAGTATCTGCAAACCTATGTACAGTATTAGACAAAAGAATAGGAAGTCCACTAGGGGAGCCGTTAGCGGCTGAGACAAGAGCGTATCTTGGACCCTTTGAACCTGATCTAGTTCGTACTAGCGTAGGAAAGTGGAGCCTTCGAATATGAGGTCTTGGTGCGTTTTTTGGCGCACTCGGACTTGTTGACGAAGCCGCTCCAGTTTTCGGGGCGGCTTTTTAGCGTTGCCTGGAAAGTCGTGTCTTATGGACTTCCTGCTCTTCAATATGTTGGAGGTGGGGACAAAAATGAGTTTTTCGCAAGAGCTCCGTCAGCAGGCGGGAGGCATTTTTCAAGCAATCTTCGATCATCCCTTTGTAAAAGGCATTGCCGAGGGGAAACTGGCGCGGGAACAGCTGATCCACTATGTGAAGCAGGATTTTGAGTATTTGAACGCTTACATGCGGATTTACGGAATTGCCATATCCAAATCGACCAGCCGAGAAGAAATCGCGGCTTTTAACGAACAGATTTCATTCATCCTGCATAGCGAGGTGCATCCGCACCAGAATTTTTGCGCAGCCGCCGGGGTGACCTACGATGAGCTTCAAGGCTATCCGCTGGCTCCGTCCGCGCATCATTATATCCGTCATATGCTGACGGTGGCGCATGAGGGCAGTCTGGGCGAGATTATGGCCGTACTGCTGCCTTGCCCGTGGACCTACCTGGAGATTGGCCGCAAGCTCCTGGATGAAGTGAAGCCGGATGAATCCCATCCGTTCTACGACTGGATTTATTTCTACGGCAACCGGGGCGAAGACGCGACAGCCAAGTTCTGCAGCCGTGTCGATGAATGGGCGGAGCGTGCGACGGCAGCCGAGCGGGAACGGATGAAGGAGTATTTCATGCTGAGCTGCCAGCTGGAGTATATGTTTTGGGATATGGCTTATAAGCAGGAGGAATGGCCGGTGCCCCTGCAGGCCGCTGTGCTGTAAAGAGACGTAACAAGCTCATAAATTCCAATATAGATAAGAGAGGCTGATTCATATGCATACATGGGAAAAAGAAGTTTCGGCGCTTTTAACACAGGTACGGCAGACGAGCCCCCTCGTTCACAACATGACGAACGTGGTGGTTACGAATTTTACGGCGAACGGCTTGTACGCGCTGGGCGCGTCGCCGGTCATGGCTTACGCGCCGGAGGAAGTGGCGGATATGGCCGCCATCGCGGGCGCGCTCGTATTAAACATCGGCACGCTGAACCGCGAGCTGGTGGATGCGATGATTATAGCCGGACAATCGGCGAACGCACACGGCGTGCCTGTGCTGCTGGACCCGGTCGGCGCGGGAGCAACCCGTTTTCGGACGGAGTCGGCGCTGCGGATCCTAGGTGAGGTGAAGGTATCGCTCGTGCGCGGGAATGCGGCTGAAGTCGCTCACCTTGTCGGGGAGGCCCGCGAGATCAAAGGTGTAGACGCTGGCAATAGCGCAGGTGGCGATCATGCCGGGCTGGCCGTGCGGGCTGCATGCGAATTAGGCACGATCGTGGCGATTACCGGTGAAGAGGACGTGATTACCGATGGAAACGAGGTACGCCTCATTACCGGCGGGGATGCTCTCCTCACGAAGGTAACCGGCGCAGGGTGCCTGCTGACCTCGGTGCTGGGTGCCTTTGCAGCGGTAGAAGCAAACCTGCTGCTTGCCGGAACGGCGGGTCTGGCCTTCTACGGGGCCGCGGCGGCGAGAGCTGCGGAGCGAACGGCGGACCAGGGACCGGGAAGCTTCCAGATCGCTTTCCTGAATGAACTGGCAGAACTTCATCCTGGCTCGCTGGAGGGCTATGCCGCTGTCCGGAAAGCAGAAGCATCCGCTGCAGGTGGCGCACGATGAGCAAGTCTCACGTTCCTCGGGCACTGACGATTGCGGGGTCTGACAGCGGCGGCGGTGCCGGCATTCAGGCCGATCTGAAAACCTTCCAGGAGCTCGGCGTATATGGCATGTCTGCGATTACGGCGATCACGGTGCAGAATACATTGGGGGTTCACGGCGTATATCCCCTGCCCCCCGAAGCAGTAGCGGAGCAGATGGAAGCGGTAGGCTCGGACCTCGGAGTCGATGCATTGAAGACGGGCATGCTGTTCAATGCCGAGATCATTCGCCTGGCTGCTGACCGGATTCGGGCATTCGGCTGGGAGAAGGTCGTTGTGGATCCCGTGATGATCGCCAAGGGCGGTGCGGAGCTGCTGCAAAGCGAAGCGGTGCAGGCTTTAAGAGAGGATTTGCTGCCGCTGGCGTTGATTGCCACCCCCAATATACCGGAGGCCGAAGTATTGGCGGGGATACGTATCCGCACGATCGAAGATCGGAAAGAAGCAGCGAGACGCATTCATGGTCTGGGTCCCAGGATTGTTGTGATCAAAGGCGGGCATGACGAGGGTTTGCTTGGCAGCGGTGAAGATGCGGATCACGAAAGAGACAGAGGACCTGCTATCGTGGCGGATACGCAGCAGGAAGAGTTGCATCCGTCAGAAAGGACGTACGGTCAAACGAGAACTGCCAGCCATAACGGGGAGTTTAGTGAGGAACGCTCCCCCCTGATCAAGAATGATGACAGATTCGGTAATCCCGGCAGTACTCCGGTCATGGACCTCATATACGATGGTATCTCCTTTACAGAATTATATGGCCAACGAATTCGTACCGTTCATACGCATGGTACCGGCTGTACTTACTCTGCCGCTATTACTGCAGGCCTGGCCAAAGGTTTGAGCGCATTCGATGCGATTCAGAGCGGGCGCTTATTCATCCAGGCGGCCATTGAGGACGGCTTAAACCTGGGGCAGGGACACGGCCCAACGAATCATTGGGCGTATCGTCGCCGCCGTCAGGAGGTGCTGCGATGACGGGCAGAGTGACACCCGAGATGATGAGGCAGCATCTGCGGATGTACCTCGTACTTGGCAGCGTGAATTGCATCCTCGAGCCAAGCCGGGTCGTGCAGGATGCATTGGCCGGCGGCACGACCATGGTCCAGTTCCGCGAGAAGGGACAGGGCGCACTTGTTGGCGAGCCGATGATCCGGCTGGCTCGCCGGATCCAGGATCAGTGTCGCCAAGCGGGCGTCCCCTTCATCGTCAATGATGATGTGGAGCTGGCACTGAAGCTGAACGCCGACGGCGTGCACATCGGCCAGGACGATGAATCTGCGATTTCGGTACGTGAGCGGATCGGCAATCGGATTCTGGGCGTCTCGGCCCATACTGTTGAGGAAGCCAGGCGCGCCATTCTCCACGGTGCCGATTATCTAGGCATCGGGCCGATCTATCCGACCCGCTCGAAGGAGGATGCCAAGGCAGTGCAAGGCCCATCGATTCTCCGCGAGCTGCGCGAAGCCGGCATCCATCTGCCGATCGTTGGGATTGGCGGGATTACCGTGGAGCGCGTGGAGGAAGTGATTGGAGCGGGCGCGGATGGCGTCGCGGTGATATCCGCTGTGACGGGAGCGGAGTCGGCGCGAGAGGCTGTGGAGGCTTGTATAGGAAAGATACGCTGTGCAACCGAACGAATTTTTTAAAAAATGTAAGAGGATCATGATAAGGATCATGAACAAGAGTGTCGAATTTCTTCGGCACTCTTGTTTTGTTTGCGTCGGATTTTTAAATTACTGTATATGTTCAGCTTTTCCGCTAACATGCCATTCTTTGGGTCCATTCTCGTGTAACATACCAGATCAGATTGCCATAGCGACCCGGATATGATATACGTAGGACAATGTACCTGCTCCACGATGAGTGAGCTCTCCAAATAAGTTGAATAGGAGATCGGAATGAATAATAGGCAAAAAGAGATTTTTCGTAATTTGTTAACGGAACCGAACCGGCTGTGGCTCGTTCAGGATCTGGCGGATCAGACCGAGTGCTCGGAGAAGACGATCCGAAACGATCTGAAGGTGATTGAAGAATATATAGTTCAGCACTCCAGTGGCCATCTGGTGAAAAGGCCGGGACTTGGCGTCTATCTGGAGATCGGAGAAGCGGATCAGGCTGATTTATTCCACCGCCTGTACTCCAACGAGCGTACCGCCGAGGATGAATCCGATGAGGAAAGAGTGCTGCACCTGGCCTATCGGCTCTTGATGAACGCGAAGCCCGTAACCTTGCAGAACCTGGCTTCGCCGTTTTACGTGAACAAGGCGATTATCCGTCGGGATATGGAAAAGATTGAGGGCTGGCTGCGCAGCTTTGATCTGACCTTAATGACGAAACAGCGTGTAGGTTTCATGATTGAGGGCACGGAGAAGAACAAACGGATGGCGCTGGCGCGGTTGAACCAACTGATCAACCGTCCGGAGTTGACCGGACAGATGATGCGTAATCAGTATGAACCGCATGAGATTGCAACCGTATACAATGAGTTGAAGGCGTTGCAAAAGCAGCATCAGCTCCGCTTCACCGACGAAACCTTTGAGAGCTTGATGCTGCATATTCTGCTCATGGTCAAACGGACCAAGCTGGGACAGCCGATTTCGCTCTCCGAGCAGGACATGGCCTTTTTGGAGAACAAAGCGGAATTTGCATGGGCGACAGACTTTTTGAGGCAGCTCCAAAAGCTGTTCGCTGTGCCTTTTTCCAAGGAAGAAACCGCTTATCTAACCCTGCACCTGCTTGGCGGGAAGTTCCGATACACGCAGGAGGACGGAGGCGCTGGGCGGAGCGATCTGGCAGACAGCCACCCCCTGCTGCCCCAATTGGTTGAACAACTGATTCGGCGGATGTCGGAGCTGAATATGATCCCTTTTTCCAAGGACCAGGTGTTATTGAACGGGTTGAAAGTGCATTTGTACACGACCATGAACCGTCTTCATTATGGGCTGGCCGTGTCCAATCCGATGCTGGCTGAGATCAAAAAGATGTATCCCTATATGTTCGATCGGGTCATCATGGCACTGGAAGAGGTAGGGGGAGCGCTCCATCTGCACTTTCCCGAAGAGGAAGCCGCCTATTTGACGCTGCACTTTCAGGCGTCTGTGGAACGGCTTCACCAGAATGAAAGCCACCCGCAGAAGGTCATTATTGTGTGTCATATGGGCGTTGGGATGTCCCAATTGCTTCTCGCGAAGGTGGAACGGAGATTCCCGTCCGTGCATGTGGAGGCAACGATGTCGAGAGCGGAAGTGCAGGATTATCTGGCTGCTCATGAGGTGGATCTTGTCATTACGACCGTTGATCTGCCCGAGCTAAAATCACCACATATCCTCGTTTCACCTTTGCTTGAGGCCAGTGACGAGCGGAAGCTGGAGCAAGCGATCCGGCGGCTCGATGAGCCGGACAGCAGGACGGCTGAGGAATCGGTCTTTTTGAAATATACAACTCCTTTTCTCGTTTTTCCTCAGCAGGAGGTAAAGCGTCCAGAACAGTTAATCGCCAAGTTTGCGCAAATGCTGGAGGACAAAGGGTATGTCGAGGCAGGGTATACGGAAAGTGTGCTGGATCGTGAGCATATGTCTGCTACGACGATTGGGGGTGGCATTGCCATCCCTCATGGCAGCTCGGAGCGGGTTAAACAGTCCTGCATCGTTGTTGTTACTTTGAAGCAGCCGATTCCCTGGGGAACCGAGAAGGTAGAGCTTGTGTTCTTGCTTGCGGTTAAGCATGATGAGCGGAAAGAGATGCGGCAGCTGTTCAGAGAATTGTCGCTGATCAGTGAGCAGCCGGCTTTGGTCAGTGCGTTGACCAAGGAGACGGACGTGATGCGATTGCTGAGTACGTTGAAAGGGTAATATTAGTATTAGAAACTGTGATGATGAAGCAGGACGGTATACGTCCTGCTTTTCACATTTTTTTGGGGTCCTTACAACGTATTTGGAATAAGCATCGTAGCATAGGCTCCGCTTTGCGGGGATATTTTATTGCGAAATAAACCTGTTTTTCCGGAAGTTCCGGTAAAAAGTTCATCCGATAACAGCGTTTTCAGCGTGTACACTATAAATGTAAGCGGGAACATGACAGCAAAGGAGAATGACGATCATGAAAATATTAGCGATTACTTCATGTCCTAACGGAATTGCACATACGTATATGGCCGCTGAGAATCTGCAGAAGGCAGGTGCGAAGCTGGGCGTTGAGTTGAAGGTTGAGACCCAAGGCTCGATTGGCGTGGAGAATCAATTCACGGAGCAGGATATCCGTGAAGCCGATGGTATTATTATCGCCGCGGATAAGACGGTGGTGAAGGACCGGTTTGTCGGTAAAAAACTGCTTGTCGTTGGCGTGCAGGATGGTATCCGTCGTCCAGAAGAGCTGATCCAACGGATGATGAAAGGGGATGTGCCTATCTATCAGGCACAGTCCAAGTCAGCTGAAGATATAACAGGAGAGAACAAACCTAAACAAAATCCGATCTACCGTCACTTGATGAACGGCGTATCCTACATGGTGCCGTTTATCGTGATCGGTGGTCTGCTCATCGCCATCGCACTTACGATGGGCGGCGTGAAAACGCCGGGTGGGCTGGTTATACCGGAAGGTTCGATCTGGAAAACGATTGAGAGTATCGGCGCGGCTGCGTTTACCTTCATGGTTCCGATCCTTGCCGGTTTTATCGCCATGAGTATTGCGGACAGGCCGGGTCTTGCACCAGGTATGGTCGGCGGGTTCATTGCTGCCAACGGCAGCTTTTATGGAAGTGAAGCGGGAGCTGGATTCATCGGGGGGATTATTGCCGGTTTCCTGGCGGGTTATGTTGCACTTGCTATTAAAAGGATCAAGGTTCCTCGGTCGTTGCAGCCGATTATGCCCATTATCGTTATCCCGGTACTGGCTTCACTAGTTGTAGGGTTAATCTTCGTCTTTGTGATTGGTGCTCCGGTTGCGGATCTGTTTGAAGCGTTAACCGTCTGGCTAGCAGGAATGCAGGGCACAAGTTCGATTCTGCTCGCGCTTATTCTGGGCGCGATGATTTCTTTTGACATGGGGGGTCCCGTGAATAAGGTAGCGTTCCTGTTCGGTTCGGCCATGATCGGTGAAGGAAATTATGAGATTATGGGCCAGATTGCCGTTGCCATCTGTGTTCCTCCGATTGCAATGGGACTGGCAGCAATGATAAACAAAAGAAAGTTTACACCTTCGGAACGTGAAGCCGGAAAGGCAACATTTACGATGGGACTGTTCGGTATTACCGAAGGAGCGATTCCATTCGCGGCGCAAGATCCTCTACGCGTCATTCCGAGTATCATGGTCGGTTCCATGACGGGTTCGGTGATTGCCATGTTTGGCAGTGTCGGTGACAGCGTAGCCCATGGCGGTCCGATTGTAGCCGTGCTCGGTGCCGTTGATCATGTGTTGATGTTCTTCCTCGCTGTTATTGTCGGCGCAGCCGTATCGGTTATCATGGTGAGCCTGCTCAAGAAAGACGTTTCGGCTGTGACTTCGGCAGTTGTAGGAGCAGAGGCGATAGAGGATCCTGCCGAAGCAGGTGAGGCGTCCGTAGTAAATGTGGATGCACCTGCACCCTTGGCTGCGGACTCAGCCGAAGCGACTCCAACCGTAATGAATAACGGCACAGCAACGGAAGTTTCTGCTATCCGCGTTGAGAAATTGACGGATATTGTTACACCGGATCTCATTAACCTGAATCTGGTCGGAACGACACAGGATGCGGTTATCGACGAAATGATCGGCACATTGGAGCGAAATGGGGCGGTAAGAGCTGACGGAGATTTTAAACAGGCCATATTAGCCCGGGAACAAGAAAGCTCCACAGGCATCGGCATGAATATTGCGATTCCTCACGGTAAATCGGATGCTGTCCTGAAACCAAGCGTGGTTTTTGGTATCCAGCAGGATGGTGTGGACTGGAAGAGTCTTGACGGCAGCGAAGCCAAACTGATCTTTATGATTGCGGTGCCGCGTAATAGCAAACAGAATGCGCATTTAAAAGTGCTGCAAATGTTGTCCCGCAAGCTGATGGACGATGATTTCAGAGAAGCGCTCTTGGCGGTTAAAACCAAGGAAGAGGCCTATCAATTGCTCAATCAGGTGCATTAATTCAAGACGCTAAAGTGACTTCACCTAGCCATTGGTTGGGTGGGCAAAAGTAGCCAAGGAGCTTGGCTTGTCGCAGAAGGATAGTGGCTGATCTATTGGAGATAATCCTGCCGTTATCTCATCATATTAGGGTTTTATGAAGCCATTCCAATGAAGCCAGCCCCGCACAGAAATGAGCGGGGCTGGCTTCAATTTTGCGCATGCTTGAACCGGAGTAGGCATTTCGCGTTTCCATGCATTTGGTACTCATATCTGTATATTTGTCATCTTTTCTATTATGGGCATGCTTTGCTGTCATATTTTGCATAATGACAATGATATCCAGAATATGATAAAGTTTGTTCATTCCGTGTCGAATGGATTTTTGTCCGTGTAGAGTGGACAATAAACGAAAATAACATCTGTGGGTGATAACAGCATGAACATGAAAAAACTTGGCTTACTTCCGAAAATTCTTATAGCCATTTTGCTCGGCATTGCGATCGGATCGTTCTCACCGGAATGGCTGGTTGCCGGATTAGCTACCTTTAGCGGGTTATTTGGAAACTTTCTTGGGTTTGCCATACCTTTAATTATCATCGGATTCATTGCTCCCGGGATCGGGGAGCTGGGAAGAGGAGCCGGTCGCCTGCTGGGCGTAACCACGGGCCTAGCTTATCTCTCCACCATAATCGCGGGACTGCTGGCGTTCTTGGCAGCGACGCTATTGTATCCGTATATATTGGAGATTGGCGGTCTGGTTAATTCCTACACCAATCCGGAAGAGGCGCTGCTGGAACCCTTTTTTAAAGTTGACATGCCGCCTGTATTCGGGGTGATGACTGCCCTGCTCCTTGCCTTTACGCTGGGGCTCGGAGCGGCTGTAATCAAGGGGCGAGCCTTGCAGAAGGTCATGGTTGATTTCCGCGAGATTGTTGAGAAGCTGATTGCCTCGATCATCATTCCGCTGCTGCCGTATCATATCCTCTGCGTGTTTGCTAACTTAACCTATGGCGGGCAAGTGACCATGATCCTGTCGGTATTCGCCAAAGTATTCATTATGATCATTGTCCTGCATGTGCTGTTCCTGATCATACAATACTTGGTTGCTGGTCAAGTCGCGCATAAGAATCCGTTTGCCATGCTGAAGAATATGCTGCCCGCTTATTTTACGGCGATAGGTACGCAGTCTTCTGCCGCTGCCATCCCGGTTACGCTGCGCCAAACCAAGCTGAACGGAGTCAGTGGGAAGGTCGCTGATTTTGTCATCCCTCTATGCGCAACTATACATCTATCCGGCAGCACGATTACGCTGGTAAGCTGCTCGATGGCCGTCATGCTGCTGACAGGGATGCCGACATCCCTTGGCATGATGTTCCCTTTCATTCTGATGCTGGGCATTACGATGGTTGCTGCTCCCGGAGTTCCCGGAGGCGCCGTCATGGCGGCACTCGGCTTGTTGGAGTCCATGCTGGGCTTCGATACGACGCTAACGTCGCTCATGATCGCCCTCTATATTGCGCAAGACAGCTTCGGAACGGCTTGTAATGTAACCGGAGATGGAGCTATCGCCGTGATTACGGACCGCGTGAGCAAATCTGAGCCTGCGTGAATAACGTGAGCACAGATTACTACTTTGCATCGCGAATGATCAGAATCCAGCACCCTATATGAGTTCAGGAGAAGCCAGCCCATTACCCAAGAGATGGGCTGGCTTCTTATTGATTATTTTTGTACGATCGTACTAAAATATAATCATGAATACTAAAAATAAAACGGATGACCAAAAGGAAATGTCGTTTATTGAGAAGGCTCGCCGTGCGCAGATCGTGGCATGCGCGATCGAAACCATTGCCGAGGTCGGTTATGCCCAAGCTTCGATAGGTCAAATCGCCAAGCGTGCCAACGTTAGCAAAGGGGTGATTTCCTATCATTTTGCGGGTAAAGAGGAGCTCCTGGAGCAGGTCGTGACGGAGTATTATATCGCCTATGAGTCCTTCATGCAGCCGATTCTGCGTAGCGAAGCTTCTCCGAGAAACAGGCTCAAGAAGTATATTGAAGCGAATTTGGAATTTATCGCGGAGCATCGGAAGATGGTTTTTGCCGTTGTGGAAATCGTGACGGGCATGAGGACGAAGGAGGGAAAACCTCGTTTTTCGGCGGATACGGATGAAGGTGTGTTTCAACCGATCGAGGCGATTCTGCATGCAGGGGCGAAAGAAGGAACCTTTCGAGAATTCACCCCGTTATCCTCCCGAGTCATGGCGCTCGCTATCCGGCACGCCATCGATGGATTCAGCCTGGAATTGATGAGAAACCCCGATCTTCACGTAAAGGCTTATGTGCAGGAGCTGATTACGATCTTTGATCACGCCACGCGCAAATAAGAACGCTCCCAAGGAGGTGAAAGCATATTGATTTATTATGAGGTGGAATGCTTTTGCTGCAAGAAGACATTTCGTCTGTACGAAGGAAGCGTAGGATATAAAAATTTCAAGGAAAACCAGAAAGGGAAATATTCCTGCGAGTCATGCAATCACAGCGTACGGCTGGAGGCGATTTTTAATCTCCTTAGGAAATAAGAAGGCATTTCGATGAGATAGAGTGGCCTTCCGGAGTATTGGACTTAAGAGCAGTAAATGGCGATTATCAAGTTTGGATAGCAGGTCTTAATAATCACAAACCTGTGACGAAGCATAATCCAATTGAGGTTTTAAGGAAGATTGGGGAGCTGGCTCCAGGATCTTATGGTGTTCTGTATATAAGAGATGATAAAGCAGCTAAGGTATTGGATATTATAAATCCAAATACGTGATTACCTGCACAAACGCCTCAGCAATTTACGGATATATTGCAGAAGCTGCAGCCATCGTTGTTTTTATAGGGTAGTACGATGCGCAAACACATTCACAATCGAATGTGTTTTTTATTTTTATAAATATGGTTGCAACTCTAGCTTATTTACATTTTTTGCGGAATATTTACTCTAGGAGAATATTACCCTAATATTTCCGGTTTACTATAAAATAGAAACTTATATCGTTTTGCGGACCATATTCTGAAAATGACGATAGCTAGGAGGAATCATAGTGAAGAAGCTACTACCAAGTATTATGGCAGCATCTATTGTATTCAATGCAGGTGCTTTTTCAGGATCAGCTCATGCAAAACTGGATGAACACCTATTCTCCAAAGATCCAGGTCTTACTTTTGATGTCATCAGTGACATTCAAGGGGATTACAATGACTTTAAGCATGTACTTAACGATATGAAACAGGTAAACCCTGCTTCAAAAGCATTAATCGTGAACGGTGATATTACGGACCGAGGTTGGGATTTTGAATATCAAGCCGTACAGCAGGTGTTAGATCATAATCCTCATCCAGAACATGTGTGGTACAGCATAGGAAATCATGAGTTTTATAAACCGAAATGGGCAACACCGAACAAATTAGCGCAAAACACGTGGCCGAATCATACGCCGGAATCCGAAATGCTCCAAAATTTTTACAACTTTACTGGCGAGGAGAAAGTCTACCATAAAAAAGAGCTAGACGGATATCCGTTCCTTTTCTTAGGAACCGAAAAATATATGCACTATCATGATGAGTCTTTGTGGGATGAGGTTTATCTTAGCGATGAGCAGCTTGATTGGTTAAAGCAGAATCTTGAGGAATATTCCAAGAACGATCCAAATAAACCGATCTTCCTCTTTAGTCATCATATCCTCAAGGACAGTATTTCAGGCTCTAATCAATCGCCGTATACAGGTGATTACTTAGACCAGGCTAAATTAGAAGCGATCTTAAAGGATTACCCGCAAGTTATTCTTTTTACAAGCCACAGTCACTGGGATCTGAATCTTCCGGATTGGGCAGGTAAAAAGGTAGTAGAAGGTGGAGATCAACGTGGTTTTACTGTTGTGAATACAGCTGGGATTCAAGCGGGCTGGGCATCGGCAGGGCCTAATGGTGGTGAAGTGTCGACGGGCAATGATTTTAAACAGGGACTTCAGGTTGAAGTGAACGGAAATGATGTAAAGATCAAAGCGTATGATTATAAAACAGATAAAGTCATTAAAGAGCTGGGTGTGCATCATGGTACGGTTGCTCAATTACCACCTCATGTTAAAGCCGATGATGAAAAAAATGAACTCATTGGTGCTACCCAATACATGGAATACTCTGTGAATGGGAATGGGAATGGTCGCTGGGTTGACTATGATCCTAAGAACCCTCCGAAATTTGAAGGAAACCAAAATGTATTCGTTCGCCATAAAGGTGAAATGAACCTGGAAGATGGTCTATCTAAAAAGGTGACTTTCAAAAAATAATGTTTGAATAGAACGATGTTTAATATTGGTGGCCTGTTAAACGCCAAAACTCAGGGCACCCATGTGGGTGCCCGAAGTGATCATATTACGAAAGTGCTGTCTTCAATTATTTTTTGTGTTTGAACCCCGCTTACCCACTCGAAGACCCAAACAGTCGCTAAGCCCTCTGAACGATTTTTTTGTCCTCGATTACATATACGGTATCGGCTACACTCTCTATCAAACGAACATCGTGCGAGATGAAAATGATCGTTCCAGCATAGCTCTTCATCAATTGTTCCAGCGCTTCCACTGCAGGGAGATCCAGAAAATTGCTGGGTTCATCCATCAGCAAGATGTTATATCTCCCTAACAACAGTTTGGCAAGCTGCAATTTCATGAGTTCTCCGCCGCTTAAAACGGATAAATCCTTGCGAACATCTTGCTGAGAAAATCCCATGGATGCCAAGACAGCGCGAATTTCCGATACCTCATAATCACAGTTTTCTAACATGAACTCCATAACACCCTGATCACGGTCCAACTTGTAACCCGTTTGCGCAAAATAGCCGATTTCCGCTTTAGGCGATACGGAAATGCCATTCTCACGGTGGAGTATCATCTTGAAGAGCGTCGTTTTACCTGATCCATTCGCGCCGGTGATCACGATCTTGGCACCTAATGGAAACTGGAAGGAGGCCTTCTCGAATATCTCCTTGCCTTCAAACTGTTTGCAAATGTCATTCCCGGTGATTGGAAACGGATGATGAAGCTCTAAAGCTTTGCTTTGCCGAAAACGGATGGATCGCATGGCTTCAGGAGGTTTCACATCACCTAGCGCTTCGATTCGGTGCTCCATATGTTTAGCGGCATTATGGAGCTTTTTTTGTTTGCTGCCCGTTGATTTTTGATGAGCCAGGCGGCCGCCGCTATCGGAGCTGTTTTTTCGCGATGCGCCCTTGGCCTTTTGATCCACCTTCCGAGCTTGATTGTGCTTTTCAGTAATGGCTTTCTCCAGCCGTTCCCGTTCAGCAGTAAACTGCTTATATTTTGCAGCCTGGCTATGCCGTTCCTCTTCTTTCTGGCGCAGGTAATCGGAATATCCGCCCCAGTACTCCGTGATTTTCCCCACATTCAACTCCCAGATCTTATCGACGACTTGGTCAAGGAAATAACGGTCGTGACTGATGATGAGTAATGCGCCCGAATAATATTTAAGCTGGTGGATCAAAAAGTCTATGCCATCCCGATCCAGGTGGCACGTCGGTTCATCGGCAAAGATTCCGTGCACCTTACCGGACAGGGCCTGTGCTATTTTGAGGCGTGTTTCTTCACCGCCGCTCATATTCTCCGCTTCGCAGCTTTCAATTCCCAGCTTGCCGATTAAGGCGTAGTCCTTGATCTCTTGGACCATGACATCATCCAATTGGGGAATGTAACTGAAGTTTCCCGCCCGCATCACTTTACCATGGAATAAAGGGATTGCTCCGAGCAGCACTTTTAATAAGGTGCTTTTTCCTGCTCCGTTCGCGCCAACCAGACCGATGCGGTCATAGTCGTAAAGCTCCAGTTCGTCAATGTCCAGAACATCGCGCCCCGAATACTCCACCAAAATATCTTTTGCTTTTATCAATAATTCCATCATTATTGCCTCCTTCTTAAATCGCAGTTTTCTGTTCGCAGGATCGCCTGCGATTGAAGAGGAGAGGTCTAAATAAAGAAGTACCAATGCATGGATCTCATAGACTTTGCTCCTTATATATTTTATTTGTCCAAATTTCGGATAGAGGGAAGCAGCACGCATAGAACTGCAATTCCTATGATGCATATCCCTGATAACATAAACCAGGTATGAATTCCAATTCGATCTGCCAATATACCCGACACGATTAATCCGATCGGCATGGCGAAGGACATCATGCTGCCCAATAAGCCGAATACACGCCCTAAATACTCAGGTTGAATTTTCTCTTGGATCAGAGCCATCTGTACACCATTGTAAAAAGGGCTTGAAAAGCCCATCAACGCACTGCACAGAACGAAGATCAGGAAGCCGTGGATCGGCAGCAGGCCGGATATGAACAAAGCAGTTCCCATCAACGATATGGAAAAAATGATGCTCATTGCTCGGTTCTTGAAGCCGCCCCACACACTAAGCAACAAGCTGCCAATCAACATTCCAGCGGCAAAGACGATTTCTACAATCGAAGCGTGGGTTGCCGTCCCGCCAAAATAACTCATGCTCATTAAGGGAAACAATGCGTTGATTGGCATGAAGACAAACATATATAGCGCGCCAATCCATAGCAATGAAAATAACCCCTTAGATTCCCGGAAAATACGAAATCCTTCTTTTGCTTCCTCGAAAAACTTCCCTTTCACATCTTCGACCAGCCTAACTTGCTTCGGAATAGCAATCATCGCCACAGTGGTGCTGGCAATCAATGCACCCAATACATCCATGGCAATAATGGCGTTTAATTCCCATGTTGCATATAGGAAAGCTCCAATAGCTGGGCTCAGAATATAACTTACAGATTGTACCGATTGGCTGTACCCAGCGCATTTCGTTAATTGATTTTCCGGTACCAGCAAAGGCGTTACGGCACTCAAAGCAGGCGTGTGAAAAGCCGTTCCGATACTGCGGACAAACAATACGATCATCACGACCCATACCGGCAGTTCGATGAAGAGTCCGACCATGGCCAAGGCAGCACCAGCGGCTGCAACCATAAGGTCTGCACCGATCATAACCATTTTTCGATTCCAACGGTCAACCAAAACACCGATCATGGTTCCCAAAACGGCCTGAGGTAAAAAACCAACCATGGTCGCCATGGAGAGCACCATAGCTGATCCTGTAGTCTCGGTTAGGTGCCAAATGATGGCCATTTGAAGGACGGCGCTCGTAATTAGTGAAACCGCCTGGCCTGCCCATATCGTAAAGAAATTTCGCTTCCAATTTTGCTGCATCATATCTATACTCCCCTGTATTTTTTATTGTCCGGCTGTTTTTTGGCAATAAAAAATACAGATCCGAGTCCACAACGGGGCTTAAATCTGCATGGATAATGAGAGAAGATGGCGATATAAAGGCATAGCAAAAAAACTATCCGGATCGCAATCTATGTCTACATACGCAGGAAATAAGCAGCACAAAAAAAGCCCACACTTGTGGTTGGAAAATCCGCTTTTTTATTGCCAGCTTATCGTATGCGCATGGAATGTAACATAGATAACGAGCCTCCTCATAAATGATACGTTGAATGATAACATTGGCTGCTATGCGTGTCAATAAATTAGAGTGCAGTCCACCCCAACTCAAAAAAACATACAGGTTTGCGTGTCCCTTTTACCCGCGGAAGATGTCCACCAGAATTACTATCTCTATGGCAGATTGTGTTGCGCTGCGCTTTGTGCCGGAGGGGGAGATGGTTCGGGAAGGGTACGGTGAATTCGCGCGTTGTTTGAGTAGAAACAGGGAAAGGGGTTAAACCAACGTAACGAATAATTTATCGGAGGATGCCAGAACATGAACAGCCTGAAAGAACAGGAATTATGATCTCAGGCTGGAGGCTGCCAGTCATTGAGGTCCAGTTGTTGCAGTTATATAACAAAAGGGTTAGGCAGAGGGCATGAGTGCCGATTTTGCCTAACCCTTTTTTCACAACCCTCAACCACCATATAAATACGACTTTACGTCCCGCCCGATGTAGGCCCTCCATATAATCAGATTGTAAGGATCGTCCCAGTCGATGTTCTGCGGCTCCTCGAACATGCGGTGCAGGCGGTTGTTGTTGAAGATGATCGAGCCGCGCTGATCAAAAGCCACCCCGTCTACCCACAGCATTCTGTCGTCGGACAGCAGCTTGTTGAATGTGCGTGTGTACGGTGAATAATAACCGATCCCCTTGCCTTCGAGCATGCTGTAGAATACATGGCCTTGATTGTCGGCATGCATGCCGTCGGTTGTCGTTCCTTTGCTGCCCAGGGTCTGAACGGAATCCCGGATGATCGAATCGGGAATATCGAAATTTCGCAGAAGCCGCGTATCGACAGCGTACAGATTGCGCCCCGTTACCTGGCAGTAGAATAAAGTTCCGCGATCCGCGGACAGAGCTATGCCATCGGCGCCGATCCGAATCGGCTTGTTGCGGTATACCGGCTCGGTATCGATCTCAAACCGGAAACGGGGGACGTCCTGCGTGCTGTAATGACTGTCGAGGACGCGCCGAAATTTCTTCGTTCTCATATTGTAGACGATGATTCCGCCATACAGCGGATGGTCCGGCCAGCCGGAGCCCGAATCGGTAATATAGGCATAACCGTTGCGGTTATCCACCACGATGTCGTTCAGGAACGATGTTCGGGGCGGGGCAATATCGTCCGGAATGACAATAGAGTCGAGCAGGCGGTTAGCGCTCAGATCCCAGACGAGCAGCTTTTGCGAGCCTACGGGCGAGGTATCGTATGCGATTTTTCCTTGATCCAGAATCCACATCCGATGATGTTCATCAATCTCGTAGCCAAGGACGGATTGCAGCACCCGAACATCCCCCGGCGTATTCCACTCCCAGCTTGGAAAAGCCTCCAGTACGGGCTTGCCGTCTACCATCACAATCGTATTCAGCGTAGCGGGAACCCCTTCAGCCCATCGCGGAACCGATACATAGAAGCGTCCCTGCCGGTCTACTTTGACGCCTGCGGGCATGCAGTGCTTCCAATCCTGACGCTCCTCGAATCGCTGCTTCATCGCAGGGTTCGGAAAGTTCCAGTCCAGGCGATTCCAGTGGAAGAGCATCTGGTACGGACTTGTAGAGCTATGGGTTTGTTTACAATAAGGGACAGCAGGCTGCTGCCACTGGCCCTCCATTGAATAATGCGGTACAACCATTTCAAGACCTCCCATAGGCAGTGCAGATAATCCTTAACGCTTATTCCTCTAAGTTAGTTATATGCCCAGAGGGATGGATTGGCGCAGATTAAATCGCCGGGAGGTCTTTTGGGAAGCTAAAAAGTTACACTTGCAGAATCTTAATCAGATTCGTGTTACCGGATTGACCGATCGGCACGCCGGCAGACAATACGATAATATCGCCTTTTTCGATGTAGCCTGTCTTGATGGCATTACGGGTCGCGGATTCGAACATTTCGTCCGTCGTTGTGACTTTGTCGCCTTTTACCGGAATGACGCCGGAGAGCAAGCAGATCTTGGCCAGCACTTCTTCATGCTGCGTGACCGCGATAATCGGTGCCTTCGGACGGTATTTCGAAATCATCCGCGCCGTAAATCCGCTCTCCGTTGCCGTAATGATCGCTTTGGCATTCAGCACGAGGGAGGAGCTAACCGCACCCTGGCTAATAACCTCGGTAATATCGGCTACCTGCTGTCTGGATTTGAAAGTGAATTGGTCTTTATAATCGATCATCGTCTCGGCGCGGCGGGCGACTGCCGCCATCGTGCGCACGGATTCTACCGGATATTTGCCGGCAGCGGATTCGCCCGAGAGCATGACCACGTCAGCGCCCTGGATCACCGCGTTAGCCACGTCGCTCACCTCGGAGCGGGTTGGACGGGGATTGACCTGCATCGATTCCAGCATGTGCGTTGCCACGATAACCGGTTTGCCTGCCAGGTTGCATTTATCGATCATTTCTTTTTGCATCATAGGCACTTCTTCGATTGGTACTTCGACGCCAAGGTCTCCGCGGGCAACCATGATTCCGTCGGATGCTTCAATGATGTCGTCCAGGTTCTCCATGCCCTCTCCGTTTTCAATCTTGGAGATGATCTGTACATGCTCCGCGCCGCGTTCTTTCAGGATGCTGCGGATTTCGCGGATGTTGTCGCCATGACGCACGAAAGAAGCGGCAATGATCTCAATGTCGTTCTCCAGGCCGAAGCCGATATGCATGACGTCACGCTCGGTAACGCCGGGAAGCGTCGTTTTGATCCCAGGGAGGTTGACGCCTTTACGTGGTTTGAGCACGCCGCCGCTGATGATTTTGCAAAGTATGTCCGGTCCGTCGACGCGGAGAACGTTCAGGTCCACGAGGCCGTCATCGATCAAGATGCGGTCTCCCGGTTTAACCACTAGATTCAGCTCGGCATAATTGACCGAGATGCGCTGGGCATCGCCAAGAATTTCTTCGGTAGTCAGGATCAGCTCCTCACCTGGTTTCAGAAGGCAGGAAGCCTCCTTCAGCTTGCCGATCCGTACTTCAGGTCCTTTAATGTCCATCATGATCGGGACATACGTGTTTAATTCGGCTGCGGCCCGGCGAACATTCCGGATCCGGGTGACGTGATCCTCCAGCTCACCATGTGCCATATTCAAACGGGCAACGGTCATTCCTTCCTGAATCATGTTCTTCAACAGCTCAATGGAATCGCACGCGGGTCCCATCGTACATATGATTTTAGTTTTTAGCATGGCTGTTTGTTCCTCCTTTGTATTTGTTCTCTTCAGCTTTTATACAGCATTTCGCCGTCATTCAAACTTCCCTATTGATCACATTGTAGCCTGTCTTGTCGAATCATGATATGAACTATAGTACAATGAATGGATTATAGTATTACAGTTGAGGTGAGTTATGATCACTCCTATAGATGTAAAACAAATTAACGGTGTCGATTGGTATGAAGAAGCTGATCATGAGCAAAGTGCATGGCGCTTAAGCCTTGTGACCTATGGAAAATGCGTATATTGGGTGAATGACGATAAGCAGATTATGGAGAAAGGCGAATTGCTGCTTATTCCAGCCGGCGTTTCGTATTATGGCAAAAGCATCCCTACCGTGACGCACACGCAAATGGTCGTTCTATGGACGGAAGGCGCCTCGGCAGACTTATCCGTGCTGGATCGGAAAGAAGCCTTGAAGTTTAAACCGGGTGTTTATGAGTTGATCCGCGAACGGTTGAAGGTGATTCATCAGCAATGGCAGGAACGCCCATCTTATTATGTCTTGATGATCGAAGCATTATTGACGGAAGTGTTGATTTATATCAGCCGTGAGCTGGACAAGGGCGTCATCACGCCGGAAAAGCACTTGTACGTGGACCGGATGAAGTCTTATATTGAGCGGCATTACCGTGAGAAAATAACGAAAGAGGAGCTGGGCGATGTCATCGGCAAAACCCCCAATTACGCAGCGGCACTCTTTAAAATCGTTACGGGGCAGACCATCAGCCAGTACGTGCACGCTCAGCGGATCAAACGGGCAGTGTATTTGTTAACGGAATCGCAGCTGACGGTACAGGAGATTGCCGTATTTCTCGGATATCAGGACCTCTCCTACTTCTATAGAATCTATAAACGAGTCACGGGCACCGCTCCATCGGATTTATTGCATGAGCGACCGCGAACGATATAGGAGATTTAACGCAAAAAAAGAGGGCTATCTATGCCCTCTTCCGATAAATCGCTATTTTATTGGGCGTCATTTTCAAATAACTGCTTCACATACTGCTGCAATTTATTTTTATCTACGCCGAGCACCTGTGCACGACCGACTTTCTCGTTGGTCAGCAGCGAGAATGGGGGGAGCTGCTGCTGGTCGATTTTATCCAGATTCACATCAAAGCCCAGAGCCATCAGCTTCAGCATTTCTTTAGGGCTTAGATCGGTTTCGATGTATGGCGCGATTGAATCCAGGATGCTGGGCAGCTTAATTAATGAATTTGTGGTCTGCATCTTCTTGGCGACTTCCGTCATGAGAATCCGCTGCCGTTCCGTACGAGCAAAATCGGACCTCGCATCGTGCCGAAACCGGACGTATTGCAGCGCCATTTTGCCGTCGAGATGCTGCAGTCCCTGTTTTAAATCGATGTCGTACATATGCTTGTCGGCTTTACTTGTGTAATACATGTCTTTCTCCACCTCGATGTCGACTCCGTCAATGGCGTCGACCAGGGCTATGAAGCCGACAAAATCGGTGTAAACATATTTATGTATGGGCAGGTCCAGCAGATCGCTGATGGTTTGTCTGGTCAGCTCGATTCCGCCGTAAGCAAATGCCGAATTCAGTCGTCCTTTGCCATGGCCGGGGATGTCCACATAGGTGTCTCGCAAAATCGAGAATAAATGGGCTCTTTTCGTGACAGGATCGATGGAGGCCACCAGCATGGTGTCGGATCTGCCGGCATCGTCTCCCCGGGAGTCTCCTCCAATCAGAAGAATATTAATGCGTTCTTTGCCCTCCCACTTGGGTATTTCGATGATTTCTTCCGCTACGGCACCCGAAGCTTCCATTGGCTTCGCCGGATTCGAAGCGGTCGAAATTTGGTTTGAGAACTGAATGATAGCGTAGGTATAGTACGAGATAATCCCCAAGATTCCAACGGATAATAAGAGCATGGTGTATTTTAACCATTTCCTTTTCATAGTTCCTATAACATCCTTTCTGTTTGACTGACTGCATAATGGACCATTCTAGCAAAATAATGAACAAAAATCATATTTTCCTGTAAGAAGCGATTCTCAAGAGGCAACAAACCTCAGCTAAATAATGAATTTGACTCTCCTCCAAGGGGAGGCCTTAGACTGGAAGTCGAAGGAGGGAACAGCATGATGCTATACACGGTTAAAGAGGTTTCGGAGCTGTCCGGGGTGACCATTAAAACGCTGCATCATTATCATAAAATCGGTTTGCTTCAGCCGGCCGAGATCAGCGAAGCGGGTTATCGCTTGTACGGTGCAGCCGAGCTGGAGCGATTGCAGCACATTCTGTTTTACAGGCAAATGGACTTTCCGCTGGAACAAATCAAGGTACTGATGGAGGAAGTTCCTGAACGGCGGCAGATGCTGTTACAACAGGAGAAGTTGCTGATGGACCGCGCGGATCGGTTGAATGCGATTCTGAAAACCTTAAGAATATCCATAACCAGTACGGAGGAGGGCAAGCGCATGGAGCCTCAGGAATTGTTCAAAGGTTTTGAGAGCGCAGAAGAATGGAGGGAAGCCTTAACGGAGCACAATGAGCACCTGAAAGAGCAGTATAATGTGGATTTGCTCGAGGGTGAACCCGTCGATGTTCCAAGCATGAACGAGCAGGCAAGGGAAGCGGATGCCTTTATGGCAGTCATGGCAAACGCGTTGAAAACGGGGATCAAGCACGATGATGCGCGAGTAAAAGATTCGATTCGCGATCATTTGCAGTTTATGCATGAGCAGGGCCACGCCTTTACGGCTGCGGATTTTGCGGGTCAAACGAAGTTTTTCCTGAGTGACGACTTTCATCTCTGGATGCTGGAGGAGCAGCAGACGGGGTTGGCCTATTATCTGCATGCGGCTGCGGAGGCGTACGCACAACAGACATAATACAAGCCGTTCTCCATCGATCAAGACCGCCTATATCGCGGTCTTTTTTGCTATGTCTATGATTTATTGTCCAAACCTCGCGAGATGGCATTCCATATGATGTCTGGGAGACAAGTTTATGGGGGGCTGGACATGATAACGATTAGTTTGTGCTTGATTGTAAAGAACGAGGAGCAAGTGTTGGATCGGTGCTTAAACTCTGTTAAGGATGTCGTTGACGAAATTGTCGTCGTAGATACGGGGTCATCGGATCATACGCTCGGAATTGCAGCCAAATATGAGGCTCGAATCTTTCATTTTGATTGGATCGACGATTTTTCCGCTGCAAGGAACTATTCGTTCTCTCATGCAACGATGGAGTATATCTTATGGCTGGATGCGGATGATTGGCTGCAGCCGGCCGATCTGGAAAGGTTCAAGGCACTTAAACAAAATTTGGACCCGGCGGTGGACTCCGTATGCATGGATTACTACCTTGCCTTCGATCCGTTGGGGAAGCCCACGGCAGTTGTTAAAAGAAACCGGCTGGTGAAGCGTTCAAGGCAGTTTCAATGGCGTGATCCGGTGCATGAGCATTTAGAGGTTGAGGGAAATATCATGTTATCCGACATTGCCGTTAGTCATGGACGAGTACACACGGACTCCGGACGAAATTTACGTATTTATGAGGCCCATCTTGCGAAGGGAGGCACCCTCTCCAAGCGTCAGTTGCTGCATTATGCAATGGAATTGTCTGCGAGCGCCTATTATGACAAGGCCATTGAAATATATGAAACGATTATTCATGATCCGGTCAGCTATTTTGAGGAAAAACTGGATGCGTGTGATCGCATGGCGCATTGTTACCACGAGCTGGGACAAAAAGAACAAGAACTGCAATCCCTGTTAAAGACGTTTAATTATGACGTGCCGCGGGCCGACTATGTATGCCGGATCGCGTACTATTTCCAAGAGCTCAACGATTATGAAAAAGCGGTTCACTGGTACGAATTGGCGCTCAAGCTGGAGATGCCAGGGGATCGATTATACGGCGTTAATCAAGCGGCCTGGACATGGTTTCCCCATTTGCAGCTCACGTATTGTTACGGAAAACTAGGGCAGCTGGAGCAGGCTTATGAACATAATGAGAGGGCTCTTTCTTACGCTCCGGATGATCCGGACATCTTATACAACAAGCAATTGCTGGAGGAGAAGCTCCGCTGCAAGTGATCGACGGCTCTATCCGCCGCCCTGTCGTTCTGTCGTGTTGGAGTACTGGATCGTGCCTTTTTTATGTCGTTTGGGCATATACCGTTTCTGCCAAATCTATGAATCGATATACTACTATGAAACTAGTTTCGTAGAGAATATGGATAGAACGACAGGAGGAGAGTGAAATGGCATTCAAACGATCAGGGTCCAGAAAGCTTGTCTACAAGAAAAAGCTCAGTAAGCTTACCGCATCCAAGAAGAAGCGTGTCGGCAAAATAAGAAAATCCGCGTTTAGGGCGGTATCCGGCATTGACCAAGAAATCAATGACGGCGTGTTCAGCAAAGTCCAATACCAAGTTGAAGAATTGGATCTCAACAATGAATACAATTCATCAACATCGACCTTCACTCCTAAGCAAAGAGGTATCTACTCCCTGTTGGCCAGCGTTTCTTTTACAACGATCACGCTTACGCCTGTTCGAATGGATTTGGAGATTCGGGTTAACGGCGTCCCGAGAATATCGGAGGAAGAAAACTTTGAGCCGAGAACAGGGAAAATTGATGCCTCCGGACTCATACAATTAATGGCTCGCGATCGAGTGGAGGTATTTGCAAGGGCAACCGGAGAAAACGGCACAATTCTTAGCGGATTCGCTACCCGGTTTGAAGGGGCCCGGATCAATTGATATAGCAATATAGATTGGTGATTCAGCCGCGCGGGTCGCGGCTGTTATCATTTTAAGAGTACATAGAAGCTGAGAACAGCATGAATTACTGCTGTTTAATATCGATCGGACAGGGTAAAAAATAATCGGACTTACCATCACGCATACGAGGGAGGACGATATGGATGTTTATTCACATGAAAGAACTTCAGTTCCGAGCCAAACCTGAGAAGCCGGACCCGGTATACGCGAGAAAGCTTCAAGAGGTGCTGGGCGGCCAATATGGTGAAATGTCCGTCATGATGCAGTATCTCTTCCAAGGATTTAATTGCCGGGCAGACCGGAAGTATCGGGATATGCTGCTGGATATCGGGACCGAGGAGATTGGCCATGTCGAGATGTTGAGCACGATGATAGCCCAGCTTCTTGACGGCGCTCCTGCGGATCAAGTTGATGAAGCGGCGAAGGACCCGATGATTGCCGCCGCACTCGGAGGCATGAATCCTCAGCATGCGATCGTATCGGGACTCGGGGCAACCCCGACGGACAGCAACGGATATCCATGGAACAGTAAGTACATCATAGCGAGCGGGAATCTGCTGGCTGACTTCCGTGCGAATCTGAATGCCGAATCCCAAGGTTTGCTTCAGGTCGTACGCTTGTATGAGCAGACGACGGATCCTGGCGTCCGGGACATGCTGTCCTTCATGATAGCCCGTGATATCATGCACCAGAATCAGTGGCTGGCCGCGATTGAAGAGATCGAGGCGATTGAAGGTCCGATTGCTCCTGCTTCGTTTCCGCGCGAACGCAGCGTAGAAGAAGTTACACGCCAATTCATGAATTTCTCGGTTGGTGAGGAGAGCAGTGCCGGACGCTGGGCGAACGGGACGCTGCCGGACGGTACCGGCGATTTCGAATATGTGGCTAATCCGACAGCCTACGGTGACGCACCCGTATTAAATCCTCCGGCCAAACACCAGCATTCTACGCTTGGCACAGGTCCATATGTGGTGAATGAAGGTTTCGAAAAGTAATGTTTAATTCTTTGCGGATGGGTTAAATACATGACATAGCACCAACAAAAAACAACTTAGGAGTGATGAACAATGGCTAACAACAACGGTAACAAAATGAGCAGAGAAGAAGCGGGACGCAAAGGCGGCGAAGCAACGGCCAAGAATCACGACAAGGAGTTTTATCAGGAGATTGGCCGTAAAGGCGGAGAAGCCACCTCAGAGTCCCATGATAAGGAATTCTATGAGGAAATCGGCCGCAAGGGCGGAGAATCCCGCGGCAATCAAAACAATAACGATTAAATGTAATCTACAATCAAAAAATAGCAAGCTTAAAAAAGCAGCGGCGGTTCCGGTTAAACGGAATCCGTCGCTGCTTTATTTTTGCGCTGACCGCTGGTTCCAAGCACGGTTGCAAAGATACTCTCAAGTCAACTTGAATTCAAGTCCACCGCGCCGCCCACAGCTTCATTTCCTTGCAGATGACATGCAGATCCATGCCTTTCGGCGTCAGCGTGTATTCCACCGTAACCGGAACGGTAGGGAATACTTCGCGTTCAAGAACGCCCTGTTCTTCCAGATGGCGGAGCGTCGTGGTCAGCGCCCGCGGGCTGACATTCGGGATTTGCCGCTGCAGCTCGCCAAAACGCTTCGTGCCGCCAAAGAGCTCGCGGATGACGAGAAATGCCCATTTTCCACCTAAGACGATCAGTGTTTTTTCGATATTACATTCGATGTGTTCGGGTGTTTTCGGTATGTAACTGCTCGATTTATTTCCCATATGGGTAGGCTCCTTCCGGTATTCTATTAACTATACTCAAGTATATCAACTATCCTCTCTATAATATAGTGAAGAACATTTCACTTCTTCCCTGGGAATAGGAACTACTTTAGAATAGAAAACGTAGTATCCAAGTTATTCGATTGAAGGAGGAATTGCCATGAAATACAGAAGATTAGGACGCACAGGTCTCAAGGTTAGTGAGATCAGCTTGGGAAGCTGGCTTACATACGGTGGTTATGTGGAACGCGAGAACGCAGTAAACGCGATTAAGACGGCTTATGATCTGGGCATTAACTTTTTTGATACGGCGAATGTATATGAAAAAGGTGCGGCTGAAGTGTTGGTTGGCGAAACCTTGAAAGCGTATCCGCGCGAGTCTTACGTGCTGGCGACAAAGGCTTTTTGGCCCATGGGCGATGGCCCGAACGATCGCGGCTTGTCCCGCAAGCATATTATGGAGCAGGCACATGCCAGCTTGAAGCGGCTTAACCATGATTACGTGGATATTTTCTACTGCCATCGTCATGACCCCGAAACGCCGCTTGACGAGACGCTTCGCGCGATCGACGACCTTGTTCGCCAGGGCAAGGTGCTTTATGTCGGCGTCAGCGAGTGGCAGGCATCCCAAATCGCGGAGGCATTGACGGTAGCGGATCGTTACCTGCTCGACCGCATCGTGGTCAATCAACCCATCTACAATATGTTTGAACGTTATATTGAAAAGGAAATCATTCCGCTCAGCGAACGTTCAGGTATTGGACAGGTCGTATTCTCCCCGCTTGCGCAAGGCTTGCTGACAGGTAAATATACTTCGGCTTCCGATATTCCAGAGGGCAGCCGCGCCGCGAAGCTGGAGTGGATGCGCAAAGGCATTACCGAGGAGAAAATCGCGAAGGTTCGCGAGCTGGAGAAAATTGCGGGTGAGCTTGAAGTGTCGGTGGGCAATCTGGCGCTTGCCTGGATTCTGCGCCAGCCGAACGTAGCCAGTGCGCTTGTCGGCGCAAGTCGTCCGGAGCAGGTAACCGAGAACGTGAAGGCATCCGGCATCGAGCTTAGCGAAGATGTTCAAACTCGTATTGAAGAGATTTTGAAATAGGGAAGTAAATCGACGAAGAATTAAGACGTTTATCGCATGGATTCTTGGAGCAAGAGAAGTCGAGCCTCCCTCTATCTACTGATGCTTTCAGCATCAGGGATGATTGATGATGTACCATCATAAAGGCTTCTACTATTGAAGAAAAAAAGAGCTGTGCGAGGAATCATGAATCCCTTGCGCAGCTCTTTACATTTAAATTAAACAATTGTTTACCCCAGCCGATAAGTCGCGAACGGTTTGGCATGAACAAAGCCGTCGCTGATTTCATCCAGGCCGGAACCTAGTGCCTCGTCGATCTCAATCTGAAGACTCTTCAAGTTATCGTCCAACTGCCCGGTTTTCGTGGCTCCGACAATGACAGTGGAGACAGCGGGACGATTCATCAGCCATGCCAGGGACAGGGCGCTTGGGGAATGACCATGCTCTGCAGCCAGCTGGCTGACCTGCTGCCCAAGCTTCAGATTGCGATCTTCCAGGAAGCGATTGAAGTTCGGGTCCGTTTCCGCACGGGAGCCGGAAGGCGTGCTTGCGCCCTGACCGTATTTACCGGTGAGAATGCCTCCGGCCAGCGGGAAATACGGGATGATGCCAACGCCCTGATCGAGGCAGAGGGGAACAAGCTCCAGTTCCGGCGTACGGTCGGCAAGGGAATAACTCGTTTGGGTGGATACATACCGGGCGTATCCGCGAAGCTCGCTGATCCCGAGCGCCTTCATAATTTCCCAGGCGGCATAGTTGGAAGCGCCGATATATCGGACCTTGCCCGACGATACCATGTCATCCAGCGTGCGTAAGGTTTCCTCAAGGGGAGTATTTGGATCAAACGTATGAATCTGATACAGGTCCACATAATCGGTTTTTAGCCGCTTTAAGCTGTCCTCCAGCTCTTGCTGCAGATGATAGCGGGAGGAACCGCGTTCGTTCGGCCCTTGGCCGTTTACGAGCCCGGCTTTCGTGGCTAATACAACGTTATGGCGTTTGCCGGCGAGAGCCTCTCCAATGATGCGCTCGGATTCCGAGCCTGCATAAATATTAGCGGTATCGATGAAATTGATGCCATGGTCCAGTGCATGGTCAATGATGCGGCTGGATGTCCCTTGATCAGCCCTTTTGCCAAAAGCATTCGTGCCCAGACCGAGCTGCGAAACCATTAGTCCGCTGTTGCCAAGACGGCGGTAGTTCATCTTGATCCACTCCTTTATGTATCGATTTCCTATAGTATAAACATGATTCCGGAACCGCTTCAAATGGATCGAACGCAACAGAATGATATAGATGTAAGATATTACATCTTTTTTCGACAATATCTAAAAAAAGTGATTAACTTCCATACCATCAAATGGTAATATAGTCTTAGGAGAAAAGATTCGGATTGGACAACGAGAGATACTACATAAGAACTACTTCGGATGTTGGAGTACGACTTCTTTTTTCACTAATCTTTGGAGTGTGAATCATGAAGATTTATCTGAAAAATGATGCTGGGGTAACTAAACAAGTAAAGGTAGGCTTTAGCTGGACGACACTATTCTTTGCCTTCTTCCCGGCCTTGTTTCGAGGCGATCTGAAGTGGGCAGTTATTATGTTTATTATTTCTGCCGTCGTCGGTCCATTTACGTTGGGAATCGGGGCTTGGATTAGCGGAATCATATTCTCATTCGTGTATAACAAGATTTATATTAAAGAACTGTTGGAAAAGGGCTATCGTCCTGCTACCGAAGAAGCGAGAGCAGTCCTTGAGAATAACCAAATTATTGCGAGAGTAGCATAGTTCGATTTCATGCGTAAAGCCTGGAACCTGAATGAATCATTCATTCAAGCTCCAGGCTTTACTATATTACATCTTTTAGCCTAATCGAGAAGCGGTTTGTGCGTAAATACTAAAGGCCGCGCGAATGCCCTAGGACTCCTTGCGATAGGCTGAATATTACGATAGGATAGTTACGAACCATTTGGAAGGGGGATTAACATATGAATGAAGCGATTTTTAACCAATTGGATTTTGCCAGAGGAGGGACCTTGAAGTCGGTAGAAAATGTAACGGAGCAAGAGGCTGATATTATCCCGGAAGGCTTTGCGAATAACATTCGCTGGAACCTGGGGCATATCTATACCGTGCATGAGCAGTTCGCTTTTGCAACGGCGGGCGAGCAGCCCCGTATTCCGGAAGGATTCGAGGCATGGTTTGCGACCGGAACCAAACCGTCCGATTGGACGTCGAAGCCGCCTGCGATTTCCGAGCTGGTAGAGCTTTTACAGGAGCAAACGACCCGAATTCGCGAAACCTTCTCGAATCGCCTCGACCAGGCTTCAGCTCATCCGCTGACCATTGGTCCCGTGACGTTCCAAACCGTAGGGGAGTTTCTTGTGTTCAGCTTGTATCATGAAGGAATGCACACGCAGACGATTAAAGCATACAGAAAATTGATAAAGTAATACGATGAACACGAAGCGATAGAAGAATGCCCTCGCGCATCCCTTCTATCGCTTTTGTTTGTCGCTGCGGTGATCGATCCTTATAATGGAATCAGGCACAGATGGGATCATCGATTGGAGGATGTGACAATTATGGCGATTGAAATCGAACGCAAATACCTTTTAGAGGCTTATCCGGAAGACTTGATCTCGGAAGGAAGCATCGTGGTCGAGAAGGAGCAGTTCATCGAGCAGACGTATTTGGCGCTGGATGGGGATCAGGAGCTTCGAGTCCGCAAAATAACGGATCTGACATCGGGTCAGGTTGAATTCACCCATACGTTCAAAAAGGGGTGGGGGATTGCCAGGGAGGAGGTAGAGTTCGCCATTTCCGAAGGACTCTATGACCAAGTGGTGAAGGCGCATGGCGCGATTCCGCTGACCAAGAGACGGGTGACCGCCCGCTTAGGGAACACGATCATCGAAATCGACGATTATGCGCAGATTCACTTGCTGGTGTTGGAGGTAGAGTTTCCTTCCATGGAAGCTGCAGACGGCTTTGTGCCCCCGGCGTGGTTTGGACAGGATATCAGCACGGAGAAACAATACAGCAACAAGAAGGTATGGCGGGAACTGCAGCAGCAAGCTGGCAGGAAATCGTAACGGAAACCAAGCCCCTGAAATCGGCCCCTGGTAAGGTTTCAATAAAACTGCCGGGCACTAAGCCCGGCAGTCAGATTGTCGAGAAACCCTGTACTTTGAAAAAAGTGCAGGGTTTCTCCCTTTTA